>NZ_JBCOMH010000002.1:0-234200 GCF_040924265.1 Ruminococcus sp. RTP21198st1_G1_RTP21198_201120 | reverse complement strand
ACATCTTGGCGTTTAAAGATGAGATACAATAAAAAATACAAGAATGAGCAAAGTCCGTGGTAACAGGCTTTGCTCTAAGGCAATATATTTTAGTATTGCCTTTTTGCAAGCATAGTACAATGGTCAGTATACAAGCTTCCCAAGCTTGGGATGCGGGTTCGATTCCCGTTGCTTGCTCCAAATGATGTGTTTTAGTAGGAGGGAATAACGTGGCATTAGAGCTGTTCAGACACAATGAAGAAGCCTATAAAGCTGTGGTGTCAATGCTTGCTGAACGAAATAAAGCAGCCGTAGTTCACCCTACCGGAACAGGAAAAAGTTTTATCGGTTTTAAACTCTGCTATGACAACTCCGATAAGATAATATGTTGGCTTTCTCCGTCAAGGTATATCTATCAGACGCAGCTTGAGAATTTAAAAGAGGCAAGCGGTGGATATGAGCCGCAGAATGTGAAATTTTATACTTACGCCAAGCTTATGCTTTTATCTGACGAGAATTTTTCGGAGATAAAACCTGATTACATAATACTCGATGAATTTCACAGATGCGGTGCGGAATATTGGGGCATGGGCGTTCAGAAATTGCTTGAAATGTATCCGGATACACCGCTGTTAGGTCTGTCTGCCACAGCAATACGTTATCTTGATAACCAGCGTGATATGACAGACGAGCTTTTTGACGGAAATATCGCAAGTGAAATGACTTTGGGTGACGCTATCGTTCGTGGTATCCTTGATCCGCCTAAATATATTCTCTCGATATTTTCATATCAGAAGGATCTTGACGAATATGAAAAAAGAGTAAAAAATGCAAGATATAAGTCTATGCGTGACAAGGCTGAGGAATATCTTGAAGCACTTCGCAGGGCGTTAGATAAAGCAGAAAAGCTTGATGATATTTTTGATAAGCATATGGAAAACAGAGCAGGAAAATATATCGTTTTCTGTGCAAATCGTGAGCATATGGACGATATGATAGACAAGGCTGACGAATGGTTTCATAAGGTGGATAAAAGGCCTCATATTTATGAAGCTTATTCCAATGATCCTGAAACAAGCAAGGCTTTTCATGAATTTAAGGAGGATAATTCTGACCACCTTAAATTGCTATACTGCATAGATATGCTTAACGAGGGCGTTCATGTTGACGATGTTTCAGGTGTTATTCTTCTGCGTCCGACTATCTCTCCAATTATCTATAAACAGCAGATCGGACGTGCGCTAAGTGCAGGGAAGTCACAAAGACCTGTTATTTTCGATATTGTCAATAACATTGAAAATCTTTACAGCATAGATTCTATCAAAGAAGAAATGAAAGTTGCTGTTCGTTATTATCGTTCTCATGATAACGAGGGCATGGTAGTAAATGATAACTTTGAGCTTATTGATAAAGTTGAAGACTGCAAAAAGCTTTTCGATAAGCTTGAGGAGTCCCTTTCAGCTTCGTGGGATATCATGTATGAAAAGGCAAAAGCTTATTATGAAAAAAACGGTGACCTTGAAATACCTGCGACATATTTTACAGAAGACGGCTACAGCCTTGGCTTGTGGATAAATACACAAAGAGGACTTTACAGAGGAACTCATAATGGAAAACCTCTTACGCAGATGCAGATAGATGCACTTAACGCTATTGGTATGCGCTGGCAGTCAATAGGCGAATTGTCATGGGAAAGATATTATGAAGCCGCTAAAAAGTATTATGAGGAGAACGGCAATCTTTTAGCACCATATTCATATGTAAATGAAAATGGAATAAACATTGGCCAGTGGTTAGTCACCCAGCGAATGGCAAAGAAAAATGGTATCAGAAAATGGGGCTTTAGTGAGGAAAGATCCGCAAGGCTTGATGAGATAGGAATGGTATGGGACGTGCCTGATTATCTCTGGGAAGAAAACTATGAGGCCGCCGTTAGATATCATCGTGAAAATGGTGACCTGGACGTTCCTGCAAAGTATGTAGACAGCGAGGGAATATGTCTTGGAGTTTGGCTCGACAGTATGCGAAAATCAAGACGGACAGGTTCACGTTCTCTGACAGCCGAGCAAATATCTCGCCTTGATAAACTCGGAATGAGTTGGGACGATAGAAACAACAGAAAATGGAATGATATGTTTCGTGAACTTACGGAATACTATAAGGATAACAATAATTTCAACATTCCTGTTTCATATAAAACCAAAAATGGTGCTTGTCTAGACACATGGGTGGAAAGACAGCGTATTTTGTATAGAGATGGCAAACTTTCAGACGCTCGCATTGAAAAGCTGAAAAGTATAGACTTTGTTTTTGATGCAACTTCTTCACGTTGGGAAGAAAAGTATTTACTGCTGAAAAAATATTATGATGAACACGGAAACACAGATATTTCTGATGACTTAACTGTTAGCAGTGCAAGTATAAAAACATGGATAAGCAGACAAAAAAAGTATGCCAAAGAGGGAAGATTGTCAGAGAAACAGATAGAAAAGCTTAAGGCAATAGGACTTCTTTCAGATATCTCATATCATGAACATATATGGAATGAAAGATATTCGCTTGCAAAGCAATATTACGAAGAATATGGAAACATAAGCGTGCCTCAGAACGCTGTATATCATGAATTTCAGCTTGGCATATGGATATACAAACAGCGTGTGCAGAAAAGAGAAGGCGTTCTTTCACAGGATAGGATAGAATTATTGGATAAGCTCGGGATAGAGTGGAACAATTTGTCTGAGATAGAGAATGCTAGTCTTTATGAAAAGGGTTTTCAGCATCTTGAGAAATTTATATCTGAAAAAGGGATATATAAAATAAGGGCAATAACTGTGTGTGACGACGGATATCGCCTAGGAAACTGGATATCCAATTGCAGAGTACGATACAGACGAGGCGAGCTTGCAAAAAAATATGTGGAGAGATTCAGAAAGCTGAGATTTCCTCTTGACGCTGAAGATGAGTGGGAGTATCGCTATGAAGAATTAAAGGCTTATTTTGAAAAAAACGATACAAAACGGCTCCCAGAAAAATATGCTGCCTATGACGGCACTGACCTGTCTTTATGGTTTTCCAAGCAAAAAAGAGCATATAAAAAAGGCGAGCTTACCAAAGAACAAATGAAAAAATTTGACGATATCGGTTATCCCTTTAAAGCCGAAAAGTCAGGGATATATAAGGCGAATATGACAAAATGGCTTGCTAAGTATGAGATAGTAAAGGAATATCTTGAACTGCATAAAGGCGAAAAACTCGACCCTAAGGCAGAATACAAAGGGATAAAAATCATTGATTGGATACGTCAGCAGAGGAATTTTATCCAAAACGGAGTATTCAGTGATGAAAGAGTAGAAATGTTCAATGAACTTGACCCTAAAACTGTTCTTGATAATTTGATATCACATTGGGATATAATGTATGAAGAAGCAGTGAGATATTTTGATGAGCATGGTGTTGGTGCAAGCGTCAAAAAGGGTATCATTGTTGACGGCAGTGAGCTGTGTAATTGGGTCAATGGCGAACAGAAGATAGTAAATGGAAAAGATAGCACACCAAGAACGCCTGAACAAATAGAAAAGCTCAAAAAGATAGGCATAGAGCCGCAAGTAAATGACAGATTTGAAAAACAGTGGCTGACAAGATACGAAGAATTGAGATCTTTCATTGCGGAAAACGGGAGAATGCCTCTCACAAGAAAAATAAAAGGATCAGAAAACAGCATTGCAGTATGGCTCAATTCTCAGAAGAAAAAATACAAGAATGGACAGATGTCAGACAAGCATATTGAAATGCTTGAAGCACTCAAAGTTGATCTTGATCCCGAAAAAATTTGTAGATAAGTAACCTAAAAAAGCTCTTAGATCGCAAGACGACCTAAGAGCTTTTATTCTGGTGCCGCTAACCGGACTTGAACCGGTACGCTGTCGCCAGCGAGGGATTTTCGTACTACTCTATGTTACCATAGCCACACAAAGCGTGTGTTGTAGTCTGGACTTGGTCTTTACCATATCCTTTCGGACTTAGGTAGTCGGTGTAAGGTCTCTACACTCACCCTGACGGGTTAGCACGGCGTTCTGTTTGTGCCTTCGCCGTTTTAGCCGACTTCTACTCCACAGATTTCTCTGTGGGCACTCTCTGAGAAAAAACTCAGACGCACATTGCTATGCGTACAAACATCAAAGTCCCTTGTGTCTGCCTATTCCACCACAGCGGCATGCAAGATATATTATAACACTTTTTTTGCAAAATGTCAACGCTTTTTTGCAAATTACAAGTTGTTAAACGGAAATAAGTGGTAATGACAGAATAGTGGCAGTGTTTATTTTAAATCTTTTTGCCTTGAAACTGAAAATCTGTAGATAAATACAGATATCAAAGCGGTGACGACTTCTGTTATCCAGAATGCGTTCCATACGCCTGTTGGTCCCGTGAGCTTGCAGAGGAAGAACGCAAGTGGCAGTATTATCGCAATAAATCTGCACAGAGATATCATAAGCGACGGAATGCCCATGCCAAGCCCCTCCAGCGCACCTGATGAGGTGACGGATACTGCGGAGATAACAAAGCCGATACAAATTAGGCGTAGTGCTGTTTTGCCTATGGCGATAGTGTCAGCGTTTTCCGTGAAAAGCCCTATGAGCTTGGCTGGGAAAAGTGCGCATATGATAGTTCCTGCCGCCAATATCACACCTGTCATGTAAAGAACAATGCGGTATATTTTCTTCACACGCTCCTTCTCGCCTGCTCCGTAGTTAAAACTGATAACTGGTCGCATACCCTGAATAACACCGTTTGCGGGTAGATAAAGAAAGGTCTGGAGCTTGTAGTAAATTCCAAGAACAAGCACATAGCTTTGTGAATATGCCGCAAGTATGCCGTTGAGGGCGGATATGAGAAGTGACGGCAGTGCAAGATTAAGTGTTGCAGGAATGCCTATGGAGTACATCTTTGCGATTATTATGCCGTCAGGACGCTTGTGTTTTGCGGAAAGCTTAACAGGAAGCTCACAGCGAAGATATGCTATTATGTATATGACAAGGGTCAGCACCTGACCGATACCGGTGGCGAGTGCAGCACCCTTTATACCCATTTCAGGAAAAAATCCACCGCCAAAAATAAGCAGAGGGTCAAGGATTATGTTTGCAATACAGCCGCAGAGCATACTGAACATTGATATCTTCATTCTGCCGACAGATTGGAATATCTTCTCAAATGCAATGGCAAGCATTAATGCAGGAGAGAATGTAAATACAATGTTGCAATACTGCACGCCAAGATCTACAACGTTTTTATTACTTGTGAACATAGATAGAAATGCAGGCATTATAAGTATACATATTATCATTAGCACAATACCATGCAAAGCCGAAAGGGCAAGCCCCTGAGTTGCGGCAATGTCAGCCTTTTCCTTTCTGCCTGCACCAAGATATATGGCAATGACCGCATTGATGCCGATACCAAAGCCGATAGCAGTGGCACTTATAAAATTCTGCACAGGGAACACCAGTGAAAGCGATGTCATTGCGTCCTCGCTTATCTTTGCCACAAAAAAGCTGTCAATGATGTTGTAAAGAGAGTTTACAAGCATTGATATCACCATTGGCAGGGACATTGAAAGCAGAAGAGGGAAGATCGGTCTTGTTTTCATGAAATCACTGTTCATTTATTTTTTACACTCCTTTGTCTGTGGGCAGAAAAAAAGCCGCACAGCCTGTTTGCTGTGTGGCGAAAAGTGACATACTGTCAGGAAAAATCCACGCAAGTTTTACAAAGTATATTTTAACATAGCGGTATGATTTTGTCAATGAATTTTCTTTAATATTGTGTTTCAAAAAAGTATACAAACACGCTAATTGTAGATTGACAAGATTTTTCTGTTATGGTAAAATGTTATTATGATAATTTATGTTAGGGGAGAAAGCGTAATGACTTTTATAGAGTGGCTCAAAGACTGTAATGAAGCAGACCATTTGACTAAAAAGGTTTACATATGTAATGATTATCTCAACGCCGAGAGAATGTTGGAGAACGCAAGCGGTGAAAATATTGTTATAAGGCTTGAAAGATACACAGTCGCAGATCATGCAAAGCATATTATCGAAACCAGTGCCGAGTATATGGACAGCAGGATAATAACACTGTCAAATGCTGAGGGCTGTGAGATAGTAAGACGTATTATTGATGAAAGCGGTATAAACTATTTTAAAAGCGATGACCATAATGCCTGCATGGAGATATTCAAGACAATATCAGAGCTTAGAATGAACTGTATAGGCCCTGATTCATTGTCCTTGGACAGCAGACGTATCAACACGCTGAGTGCGATCTTTCAAGCGTATGAAAATAAGCTTTCAGACAGCAAACTATATGACAGTGCAAAGCTCATAAGCATTGCCAGCGGTCTTATAAAGGCTGGTAAGGCAGACGTGAACAGCGTTCATTTTGCATATGATAAAGAAATAGAAGCTGATAAGCTGACAGCGGAGTATATAGGGCTTTTGCCTGATCCTGCGGTGATAGATAACATGGCTGATATGAGCGATGAGCAGTATCAGAATGGTCTGAGAAAATTAGCACAAAAGGCGGAGCTTTGGAGAAATTATGGCGTAACAAACGAGGTGGAGAGAACTGTTCTACATATCGTGAACAGTGGTTATGAGCTTTGCGATACCGCTGTGCTGTGTCCCGATGATGAGTATATGGACTTGCTCATGAATATGTGCGATCAATACAAAGTCCCCGTGGAATTTCCTGAGGGCATTTCATGCAGACACAGTGACGTTGTTGCATTGTTCAGGGCAATGCTCAAATGGTGCAAAAATGACTATAGATTTGACCTATTCAGAGATGTAATGCTTTCGCCTGTTTTCAAATATGAGGAGATAGTAGAGGACGGCAAGACCAAAAGCAAGGGCCGGATATTCCTTGAAGCACAGAACTCAGGAAACGGCTGGGGCATTGAATGGTATAGCACAAGGGATAGTCAGGTGTTTACGGACTTTTATGATGTCTTTAAAAAAGAAAATGTCAGCGCAAAAGAGTTTTACGGTGGCGTACTGAAATTGGTAAAAAAATATGTGAATGGAGCAAACGCCGAGCAGAGAAGTTCCATATCAAGCGTTAAGGACGCTTTGATAGGCAGATATATATTTTATGCAGACTATGACAAGAGTCTTAGCTTGCAGGAAGCAATGACTGAGATCACCGACATTGCAGAGAACGCAAGGTATTCTTTGCCTGCATCAAAAGGTGCTGTTACCTGCTGTCTTATGGGGCGGTATTCTGCGCTTTTCATGAAAAACATATATGTTCTTGGTCTGACAACAGGAAGATTTCCTGTCATGCAGGACGAGTCACCTGTGCTTAACGATAAGGAGAGAGAACAGCTTTTCGGCAACCGTGACCATTGTTCTGACGCTATCGAGCGCAGAAAGCTCACTGACCTTGTGAGAACTGTTCTCATGGCTGAGAGAGCAAACCTTGTTGTAAGCTGTAGTGTTTATGATACCGTAGAAATAAGAGCGCAAAGCCCGTCGGCAGTGTATACTGTTATTGCGGCTGAAAAGGGCATTGATGTAAACAAAATAGAAGTGTATGATTATCTTTCTGACAGACGCAAGGTGAGCGTGCGTTCTGAGATATCATTAAACAGTGCTTTCCTTAACAAGGCAGAAAAAATCGGGCTTCATGATGACGGTGCAAAGCAAAGCGAAAGCCTTACGGAGTATCTTGATAAGCAAAGAGAAAGCCGTATAGATATATTGCGTGAAATGTGCGAAAAAAAACATTTTATCATTTCTGCCACAAGCCTTTCGACTATGCTTCAGTGTCCGCTGAGGTTTTTCTATGAGCGTATCGCCCATGTTGAAAAGCCGCAGGAGGTGGATATAGACCGCAGTGCATGGCTCAAAGGCAATGTCAAGGGAATGTATATACATGAGATAATGGAGAATTATGCCAAGACTGTGCTTAAAGGAAAAAGTGCGGCTGAGGTGTCTGAAACTGTTGACAAGGCTATACTTGATGAGATATTTGAGAGTGTTACGAAAAAATACCTTCTTGATTATCCACCGTTGGATATGGCTGTTGCGCAGAGTGAGAGAAATGAATATTACAATTGTGTCAAGGCATATCTTGACGAACTGCACGGCGATATACACTCAGGCAAACGTGAGGTCGTTGAGGTCGAGTATCCGTTCAACGGTGATGTGGAGATAGGAGAGTATGAAGTCACCATAATGGGTAGGATAGACCGCCTTGACAGGATAATAGACGGCACAAAGGTGTCATACCAGATAGTTGACTACAAGACGGAGGATATCAAAAAATTCAGGGAAAAGCTCCCAGAAGACCCACAGGATCATATTTATGCACTTGCGCTTGAAAATGGTTGTACGCCTGTGGGAGAAGTGAGCGAAAGTGATATCGTTGCCGCAGATTACGTTTTCATTCTTGAAAAAGGGAATTGCCATGTAGTTAACAATAAGGATAATTCTGGAATCGAAAACATGATAACAATAACATTTAAGAAAATAGTAGAAGAGGGCTTTAAAAAGTGTATTGTGAATAAGAATGATAAAATTACTCCATGCACGTTTTGTCCTGCTTATGAAGAAGTTTGCTCAGGGGGTGCAACAGAATGAGTGAAGAACAGATAAGAAGCTATATAATAGACAAAGACAGTTATGATAAGAATATCCTTGTTGAAGCAGGCGCAGGTGCAGGTAAGACAAGGCTTATAATACAGCGTGTTATAGGTCAGATAGGCGCAGGTATACCTGTTGAAAAGATAGTGCTTATAACTTTCACCAACGCTGCTGCAAACGAGCTTTATGAGAGGATACAGGCAGGGCTTACGGAGAATATCGCAAAATGCAGCGGTGAGGAAAAGAAGCTGTATGAGAACGCTGTTATGAATTTACAGCGCATGAAGATAAGCACTATACACAGCTTTTGTTTGAGTATGCTGTCAGAACAGCCTTTTGAAGCTGACCTGCATTTGGGATTAAAACTTGCCGAGGACGGTGAAACAAAGCAGGCACAGGCTGACTTTTTCGAGAGATATTACCGCACAAATGGTGCGAACATAGAAGATTTCGGCTTTCTGAACAGCAATCAATATAAGCTCAGAGACAGCCGTGTGAAAAACTTTCTTATGGAAACATTTCTTGAGTGTGCTGAATACAGAGATGTTGAGTTTGTTAGGGATAAAAGCTATGACAGTGTGACATTTGACACCATAAATAAGCTTGCCTATAAAGAAATGTGTAACTATAGGGATAGTCTTGTGCGTGCGTTCTATAATGGTGCTTTGGGTGGAAAATACGAAGATATAGCAGGTTTTCTTGTTGGTGATGTGACAAAGTTTTTTCCTGATAATATGAATGTCTACGACCCAAAGTATAATTATGTAAAAGTTTGCGCTAATCTTAAAGCTTGCAAAAAGTTCCTTGAGCCTTTTAATAAGACTAAAATTAAGAAAGATCATCCAAAGAGCAATGAGAACATGGCTATTTTCAGCCCAAGTGGGTTTGATAATGTAAAGAAAGAAAATGCACTGTATGCACTCAACAAGACGGCAACGTATATAGAGCAGGCTGTAAAGGCTTATCAGGAGAGTGAAGACGGGGAGAGCGTTTCAAATGACGGGCTTTTGTATCACACTCACGAGCTTCTCAAAAACAGCAGTGAGGCAAGAGCGTTTTTCAAAGACAAGTATTCCTGCATTTATATAGACGAGTTTCAGGACACTGACGTTATGCAGACTGAGCTTCTGCTGTATCTTTGTGCAGACGACAGCAAGCTTATAGCAGGCGGTGATATATGGCAATGCCCACTCCGCGATGGTGCGCTGTTTGCGGTGGGCGACCCTAAGCAGTCTATCTACGGCTTCCGTGACGCCGATATCAGGCTTTATAACAAAATGAAAGCCAAATTCCAGAACAATAATGAAAAAAACTGCGAGTTTTTCTCACTTGATTACAACTTCCGCTCTGATGAGCAGCTTATAGCTTGGGTAAATGAAAAGTTTCAGCCTGAAATAAACGGCAAATATGGTATGACATACAGCGATATGATATCAAAGGCTGATAAGCCTGCGGCTGTTTCCGACGATGTTATCAGAGGGGCGTATTTTGTCAAAGATCCGGGTGCTGAAAGCGTGGCTAAGATAATATCAGACCTTGTGAACGGTGGAAAGATATTCGACAAGGGTGTGGAAAGACCTATAAAATACAGTGATTTTCTTCTGCTTCTTTGGAACACAACTCAAATGGAGTTTTATTCAATGGTCTTGACAGATTGTGGCATACCATATACAATGTGGGGCAAACGTCCTCAGAAAAACAGTCTGGTGCTGAAAAGATTTATTGCTCTTGCAGAGTTCGTTTTTGAAAGCTACAGCCCTACCGCAAAGGAAAAGGCTTATTCTATCCTTTGGAGATGTAGGCCTGACAGCATCGATTTTGAAGACGCTGAAATTGACGTAGACGATTATGAACAAAACTGTGAAAGCAATGACGCCACGCTTGTTGCAGTAAAGGCGTCTGCCGATACTGTTAATGAGCCTATAGCGAAGCTTTATAAGATACTTGATTTTCCTGAGCTTCTTTTCGATAATACCAGCAACAGAGAATATGAGCTTTCAAATCTTATCTATCTTATTGAAAAGTGGGAAAAGCAGGATTTTGCAGGAAGCGATGAGCTTATGGACATGATGAAAAACGAGCTTTCTGTGCTGAAAGAAAAAGAGCTTATCCTTGACAGCAGTGAGCAGAACTGCGTAAGGCTCATGAATCTTCACAAGGCAAAGGGTCTTGAGGGGAATATCGTTATTATGGCGGAGGCTAAAAATCATAAATTCAGCGGTGGAAAGTACACCGACCTTGTGGCTAAAAGACAGGTCTATGTACCTTTGAAAACAAGCGATTATTCATATATGGACTATCTGACATTCTATCCTAATGAGAGGAAGCAGGCAGAGGATAAATATTTTGGCGAACAGCTCAGGCTTGAATATGTTGCGGCCACAAGAGCAAAGCAGGCTTTTATATTTGTGTATACTTTTGAACGGAAAAAACCTGTGATCGACAAACTTACAATGAGCAAAATAGGCAGAGAACTGCCGCAGATAAACAATGCCACAGCGCAAAGTGCTGTGCAGGCGGTGCAGATAAACGTCAAGGATATATTCGATGAGGTGAACAACAGTCGAAATGCTTTTGATGAAAGCGTTAAAAAGCTCAGTGAGAAATATGTTAGCAAAATCACTCCTAGCCACCTTGAGGACGGCAAAAAGGTCACTATACCAAGTGGAGTGGAGAAACTGTCTTATGGACGTCCAAAGGGCATAGATATCGGTCATATGGTACATCGTGCCTTTGAGCTTGCAGTGAATATGCGTGGAAAGCTGTTTTCGTATAACGAAACGCCACAGCAGAATGAGCTAATTCAGAAGATTGTCAGCAGAGCGTATCTCGACTTTGAGGACGAGTGCAGTTCGCAGGCTTCTGAGAGCTTTTATAAGGACTATATCAACTATCAGCTTCACAGCTTTTTGAAAGATAAGGATATCGAAACATTGCTCAAAAATGCGCAGGCGGTGTATACAGAGCTTCCATTCTACAGTATGGACGGCAATGAATACAGCAACGGAGTTATGGATCTTGTGCTTAAAATGTCAGACAAAAGCTTTATCATAATCGACTATAAGACCAACATACAGGAAGAAGCCGACAGAAAGCTTTTTGAGGAGAGAATTTTAAAGACATATCGTTCACAGCTTGATTTCTACGAAAAGATACTCAGAAAAATGCTCTCGCTCAGTGAGGAAACCAAGGTGGAGTGCCATATTTACTTTATGAATGACGATAAATATATGAAAAACTAGAGCAAAGTCGCTTAAAATATGAATGTGTTAATATTATGAATAATATTATAATTTGTATCGTTCGGTTGACAATGTGATTGAGGTGTGGTATAATAAATCAGTTAATAATGTCGAAAAAAGTAAAAAAAGCAACAATAAGTCTACACTAAGCGTAAGGAGAACGTGAATATGGACGTGTACAAATTATGGACCTGCGATGATAACAGCGAAAGCCAACTGAGTTCCACCTCTTCGGAGATAGAAAAGGAAATTGACGTTCTCGGGAAAACTTTTGATTTTGTCAGGCTGCTGAAAGCGGACGGTCCTCATGGAGTGAGCGGCTGCGTTGAAAATCCATGTCAGTGTTTTTCTTTTTGGAAAGTGGACGAGCCTTGTGAAAACTGTATATCCTTAAAAACTTTTATTGATAAAAAGCCGAGAACTAAGCTTGAATTTATGGGAACTGACATTTATCAGGTCTTTTCAAAGTATGTTCAGGTTGACGGAGAGCCGTATGTTATGGAGCTTATCAAAAAGCTTGATGAGGACTCTCTGCTGGGTGTTCAGGACAGAGAAAAGATAATGAATAAGCTGTCAAAATATCATAAGGCAATGTATACTGATGCATTGACAGGTGCGAGCAACAGGAGATATTTTGAAGATAAGCTTAAAAAGTCCCATGTGCCTGCGGGCGTTGCGATGATAGATCTTGACGACTTCAAGGTTTATAATGATACATGCGGTCATGACGCAGGAGATATGGTGCTTGTGACAGTGGTTGATGCTATAAGGCGCTGTATTAGAAAATCTGATGAGCTTGTGCGTTATGGTGGCGACGAGTTTTTGCTTGTCATGCCTGGTATTCAGGAGGACGATTTTGCCCATAAGCTCAGGAAGATAAAACGAAATATCCATGCGGCAACTGTGCCAGGGTATTCAAATATACGTCTGTCAGCAAGCGTCGGCGGCGTTTTCTCTGATGGCAATAGCCTTGACGAAGCTGTCAGCAAGGCTGATAAGCTTATGTATCAGGCAAAGACAAAGAAAGATACAGTTGTCACAGATGGTCACGAAAGTGTTGTCGGTGAGCCTCAAAAGCAGGAGATACTTATTGTTGACGATTCAAATATAAACAGAGAGATACTCTCTGAAATGCTTGGCAATGAATATATCATACATGAGGCGGCAAGCGGCGAGGAGTGTATTGACCTGCTTAGTCAGTATGGCACTGGAATTTCACTTGTGCTTTTAGATATAATCATGCCCGAAATGGACGGATTTGAAGTCCTTGACTATATGGCGGAACATCATTGGATAGATGATATCCCTGTTATAATGATATCAAGCGAGGATTCTGCGTCCTCTATAAGAAAAGCATATGAGTTTGGCGTTTCTGATTATATCAGCAGACCCTTTGATTCACGCGTTGTGTATCAGCGTGTGTTCAATACCATTAAGCTTTATGCAAAACAGCGCAGACTTATTTCCCTTGTCAGCGACCAGATGTATGAAAAAGATAAAAACAACCGTATGATGATAAGCATACTCAGCCAGATAGTAGAGTTCAGAAACGGCGAGAGTGGAAGTCATGTGGTGAACATAAAGCGCATAACGGAGCTGCTTTTGGATAGGCTTCCCATGCGCACAAACAAGTATACTGTCAGCGGCACTGAGCAGCTTCTCATACCAATGGCTGCGGCACTCCATGATATCGGCAAGATAGGTATTGACGATAAGATACTCAATAAGCCCGGCAGGCTAACCAAAGAGGAGTTTGAGATAATGAAAACTCACTCCGCTATCGGAGCGAATATGCTTGAAAGTCTTGAGCAGTTCCGTGACGAGCCACTCTTGAAGATAGCCCATGACATATGCAGGTGGCACCATGAGCGTTATGACGGCAGGGGCTATCCTGACGGACTAAAAGGCGACGAGATACCGATATCGGCTCAGATAGTTTCTGTCGCCGACGTTTATGACGCACTTGTCAGCGAGCGAGTTTACAAAAAGGCGTATTCTCATGAAAAGGCTATGGAATTGATACTTAACGGAGAGTGCGGTACATTCAACCCTGTGCTTGTCGAATGTCTTAAAGATATTCAGAACGAACTTGCAAAGGGCGTAGAATAAGAGATGATATGATTTGTAAGGAGTGTCCTGATGACTACTAGAGAATTTTATGAAAGCATTGGCGCAAGTTATGACAGCGTTCTGGTACGTTTCGGCAGTGAGAAAATGATAACAAAGTTTGCAAAAAGATTTGCTGATGATACAACTTTTCAGGATATGTGCAAGGCTTTAGAGGAGAAAAACGCCAAGGAAGCTTTCCGTATGGCTCACACCCTCAAAGGCATTTGTAGCAATCTTGGCTTTGATGAGCTTTACAAGGCGAGCTATGACCTTACAGAGGATCTTAGGGACGGTGAGCTGTCAGGCTATGAGCAGGATTATGAAAAGGTCTGCGAAAAATATAAGATAGTTTATGACACTGTGACAAAAATAGATAACTGAGTTTTGACCGATAGTCTGTCAGACTGTCGGTTTTATGGTGAGGAGGAGCTTCCAACCCATGAGCTTAGAATGATGTCTGCGTTTAATGGGAAGATAGCAAACTTCAATCGCAAAACTATCAAGGGCAGACAGCTTTTCAGAATGAAATATTTAATTTGCCCCAGAAAATAGCAAAACACCCGTATCATGTGCGATACGGGTGTTTTTTTATCAGAAGCCTTGTTCTTTAAGTTCTTTTACTATATCTACATAAAATTCTCTCACGTCAAAATCTTTGATGTTCTCCCTGAAAAGGTCGATAACGTCGCCATGAGAAATGCCACGCTTGCCCTTGTGTTCTATCATCTTGGCGTTTTCACCATAAAGTCCCGACTCAACTGTTACTAGCCCGTCATTGCCCTTGCCGTATGGCTTGTTGAGCAGATAGCCGATATTTAACGGAAAACCTGCGGAACGTATACTGTTCATTTTGCTCATCACGGAGCGGTAGGAAACCAACTGGCTGTCAGGGGTGCTTGCGTTAAGCTCAGAGCAGTTTTTGTAAGTCAGGTCATAAACGCCATCTAAAAAGCTTGGGCCTTTGTCACCCAGAGCAGTGAAAAGCTTGTTGTATTTTCTATCAACAAAGCCCTGTATGCTCTCAGGTATCTTCTCAAGAAGCATATCAACGAATTTACAGCCATAGTGTGGCGTGTTTATGGTGGTAAGAGTTGCCACATATTTGTCCATGCCGAGGTGAGAGATAGCGTATCTCGAGTCAAGCCCACCCTTTGAGTGTGCGATTATGTTGACCTTTTCTGCGCCAGTTTCTGCAATGACTTCTTTTATCCTTTCAGCTACCTCAGTGGCACTGACGGATACTTTGTTGGCGGACTGTTGCTTGCCGTAATAGACCTCTGCGCCATTTCTAATAAGTTCATTAGGTACCCTGCCCCAATAGTTTATTACCTGCCAATCACGGAAGAATATGCCATGCACCATAAGTATAGGATACTTTGTCTTGCATATCTCGTTCTCTTTTCGTGCAGCGTCAAGGTCAAGCTTTGCCTGCTCGAAGTAGTATTCACTTCTCGCTGTCTTGTAGAATTTTCTGAACACGATGCAGTTCACAAGAGGTATGTACCAGGTGAATAACAGAATAACATACCACAGTATTTTCACCTGACGTGCCGAAGCCGCTATCCGCACAATGCCACTCAAACACAAAAGCGTTGTTATAGCATAAGCGCAAAGTGCATTTGCAAGAAGCCGCCAACCGTTCAGCTTTGTAAAGCAAAGCGCTATCACTATTATAAGCTGTATAACGCTTTGCAAAACACCGCAGCCAAGTACAAACGCTCCGGAATCAAGCCGTCGGATTTTTCCATGAGAACCTTTGCGTCCATGTGATTTGAACATGAAAACCAAGGTGTATAGTGCAAAAAGTATGATGATAAGCGTTTTGAGCAGAGAATTTATGTCAATAAGTTTCCACAGCAAAGGTGCGTTTGCAAGCAGAAGCACCGGTATAGAAAGAAAAGTTCCCCTAATTTTTTTCATTTTTTACCCCTTAAAGATTATTTTTCAGCTTTACGTGTCTAATATCGTTTCCCACAAACATAATAGGCATGAAACAGCCTGTGAGCCTCGAAACTATACGCTCATTATATTTTCCATTGTATTCTTCATTGGTGAGATTGGTAGAGATTATCGTTGGCCTGCCAAGGTTGATACGCTCGTTGATTATTTCATAGATCACGGAATCTGTAAAGCTCGTTTGAAATTCTGAGCCGAGGTCGTCAAGGATAACAAGGTCGGCATTCTCTATGATGTCAAGTGTCTGACCTGTAGCTCTGCCGAAATGCTCGTCCTCTATCTGTCTGAGAAGCTTAAGCAGAGAGGCGAAAATGACGCTGTAGCCCTTTTGTATAAGTTCATTTGCAATGCAGGCTGAAAGAAAAGTCTTGCCAAGACCTGTTTTGCCAATGAAAAACAGTGATGGAGAGTTTTCATGAAATTTGTCAGCATATGCACGGCAGTTTGAATACACCGTTCTCATTTTCTCTCTCGGTGACATTCCGTTACCGTCGCTTTCAGGATAAAATTCTATTCTGAACTCAGAGAAATCGTGGAGCTGGATACTGCAATTCTCGTTAAGCTCCTCAGTGGTGTATTTTTTCAGCAAGTCGGTGAAGCACTGGCACTTCACTCCGTCACGATAGCCATAATCACAGCATTTAGGACAGTAATAGTGATAATCAAGGTAGTCTTCAGGATAACCTCCCATTTTAAGCAGTCCTTTAATGGCACGTTTAGTATTGGCATTGTTTTGACGCATTTTTTGTATATATTCTCTTCCATGAGCATTTTTGCCTACTATGCCCTTCATTAGTTCACAGTTATTTGCTTTTAGTGATCTTGTAAGAACCTCTATTTCAGGAAGTCGCTGTGCTATCTCCTGAGCGTGGACCTCATGCTCGTTCATGACAGCTTCACGCCGTCTTTTAAGTTCATTTTCAGCCTTGTCATATGCGGTTATTGAATATTTCATTTTCTACTCCTTATCATAGCTTTCCTGATTTTTCTAGATCAAAATTCATTGCGAATTTTTCAAAATCATCAAGATTATAGGAAGTTTGCTTATTAGTATTCTTATTTTTCTTGGAGGTGTGGTACTTTTCGTCCTCGTGTGTGACCTGTTCAGGGGTAGTGATGCTCTTGCCAGCCCAGTTTGACAGTATAGTGTCTATATATTTGTAATTCAGTTTGTTGGTATTGTCAACGCACTTGTTATAGGCTATCTCCAGCATTTCAACAGTGAAGCCCATTGTTCGCCACTTTTCTATAAACTCGAGCTGCTGCTTTGACGGCTTTGCGGTCTGTCCGAAAATTTTCAGTACCTTGAATTCATACTTTTTTATGTTGGAAAGCCTAATTATTTCTTGTTCAATTTGTTGATAAGTACAGATGTCTTGTTCAAACCACCCACGCATTACTGTCACAAGGTAAGACACGTTGTGCTTTTCAAGTGACACACAGTATTCTGCGGCTAAGAGAATAGATGCAGCATCAAATCGGTAATATTCGTAAAGAGCAAGAAGTTCCCCTTGCTCAGTTCCATTGATAGTGCGTTGTAAAACGGTTTGTATCTCGTCAAAAAGATGTGCAAGGTTAGGGTCCTTCTGCTGTTTTTCCAGTATCTCGGAATTTTTGTACCTTATGCACAGCTTGTTTGAAACGCTCTGACGTTTCGGGGCAACTGCCTCAACTTTTGAAACAGGCTCGGCCTTTGTTTCAGGCTCTGAAACAGGCGTAGAAACGGCTTTGACCTGTGCAGGATTTGTCGTATCACTGTGTTCTGTGGTGATGACTCCTAGCGATACCCAATGTGTCACAGCGTCAATGACAGTGTTCTCAGAAAGTCCGGACTTTTCCGCAAGCTTTGCACTGTCGCATTCACGTTCCGTTGAACAGAGTATGCAGAGAAGTACCTTTACAAAGTCGCCATCACTTAATTTTATGTATTTATCGACCACTTTAGACGGCACTGAAAAACTGCTTCCCCAGCGGTCGCAATCAAAAGTATATATCATTATGTATCCTCACAAATATGATTAAAAATATCCAAAATAATTATATCACATAATCTGGACTTTTGCAACAAAATTTGTGCATTTGACTTTTGGTAAATAAAATGCTATAATAGGCTAATACCAAAGAAACGGAGAGATAAAAATGATAAGAAAATTTGTGCCTGAGGACAGGGAAGATTATATCAGATTTTCCACTGAGTTCTATAATTCTTCTGCGGTGGACAAACCTGTTCCAAGAGAGCATTTTGAGCAGGGCTTCGATGAAATGATGAGGTCTGACGTGTATGTGCAGGGTTATATGCTCGTTTGTGACGGCAATAATGTTGGCTACTGTGTTACAATGAAAACATATTCAGTTGAAGCAGGCGGTATTACTATATGGATAGACGAGCTTTTTGTGCTGGAGGAATACCGCTCAAAAGGTCTAGGCAGGGAGCTTTTTAAGTATATCGAGGAAAATGGCGACAAAAAGCTCCGCCGTATCCGACTTGAAGTCGAGCTTGAAAACGGCAGAGCCATATCGCTTTATAAGAAAATGGGCTTTGAGCCTGCGCCTTACGACGGAATGTGGAAAACTATTTTATAGTTCTCTCGTGAATTTCCCTTGAAATGCTGTCGCAAACCTTATTAAGTGCGGCGTGGTCCATTGCGGCGATATAATACTTTTCTATCTCGTCATGGACTTTCTTGGCTTTCTTGATGCCTGAATACACTTCCTCTGCAAGGTCGGAGGCGGTGACTTTATCTAATCTCAGTCTTGTTTTCAGGGCTGAGATCTTTTTCTTGTCATAAAATCTGCCCATGTTGATAGCTTTTTCAAAGCCGTCAAGCTGGCTTATAGGGGAATTTATCACAAATGCGATGCCAGCCTCCGGGATAAGCAAATGCTCGTAAAGGGTGTTGCCAAATAGGATAGCAGGGCAGAGGATAACATCATAACCTCGCTTTACAGCCTGCTGTGCCATGAGGGTGACGAACTTGTGGGAAGCGGCATAATAATCATCGTTCATGGCGAACACGTCAAGGTAGCTGTCAAGAGTGGCAAGCTGCGTCATACAGCCGTATTCTGTCAAAGCGGTCAACTGTCTAAGATCAGTTTTGCCGCTGCCAGAGCCTTTTTTGTTTAGAAGACGTTTTGCTGATCGTTCTGTGAAGCTTTTCAGCTTTTCCTCCAGCAGACAGCCTTCACCGCAATTGTAGGTATCAAAGCAAACGTTAGACAGGGCAGTGGTAAACCTTTTGCTTCTTGCCAAAAGCGACTTGTTTTTGTCTGTGACCTCGATTATTTCAGATCTGAAGGCCTTCAGTTTTTCTTCGTCCCAATACTCTCCTAAGTTGATTATTTTCTGACAAACTCCTGGATATGAACATTCCATAACGTGTGGCGCAGTGCCGTCGCAGATTATGGCCTTTGATGTATGCAGAACGATTGCATCAAGGGAAGCAGGATCAGAGGAGCAATAAAATCTAGTGACGTCCTCTGTCGGTTCAAACTCGGCGGCTATCTTTTTCATAAGTGAAGATTTTCCCGTGCCTGCACCTCCTTTGAGTATGAATGTGAAATACTCCTTATCAGCCATTATCTTGCCAAATTCCGTGGAAAACCCATTCTGCGTCATTGCACCAAAAAAATACTTTTCTGACATAAATTACCCTCCATATCTCAAACGCATCAGATCAGTGTGACTGCGTTTGCATTTTCATTTTTATAATATGTCAGAAAAAGCATGATTGTTCAAAAAAATTAGGTGGACAAAAAAAGCTTGAATAAAGTAAAAAAACTTTCATTGCATGACGTTGCAACTTGATATTGTAATAACGACTTTATCTTTCCTGCCTGCAACAGGATACAAAACGCCGTCCGCTTTATGCAGTGCCTTTTTTACTATTGCAGAACTTTTCATTATGTTCCGCCTTTCTTATCTATCTTAATTCTGCGGTATCATACAGCTAGTTATGACTAACTCGTAAACTTTTATGATAGCACAACAAGGTGGAAATGTCAATAGAATTGGGGCGATGGAAGGCGGTAAGGACAGAAAAATACCGATACAGAGGGGGCTGTATCGGTGGAATATATGGGTAAAGCTTAGTCTGGAAATTCAAGAGATCTTGTACATATCATTTTTGTAGAACATTATTGAATCGTTTTTTTCAGAGCGCCTTAGAACGGTAAGGACATTATAAACATCTGGAAATGGCGAAACCATACCCATACACGCCATACCAAAATTCAATCCATTAAATACTCTAAATTCGGCAGGACTAATTAAAAATAATATAAAAGGAATCACCCCAAGAACAAAAGGCAGCAGACACATCAATATAAACCTATCTCGTTTTAATGGATATGATGCTAATGCCACAAATGTTGTCTTTCCTTTAATTCTTCCTATTGTTACATCTGCGTCCTTAGGATAAACGATTCCGTGTAACCACTCGTGAATTATCAACAATAAAAAGCCTAAAGCAAATCCCACCAGAATAAATATTGGAGAGATCACGACCACCTTGCACACAATGGTTTTACCAAGCATAGCGGCAAAAAGTAAAACACATAGAATTACAGCTATCGGCAACGCTTTTTTCATCAGTTCATCGACGCTCTTAGGCGTTTCTATCTTTATTGCATTATCGGGTAAGTTTCCTGTTTGATATTTATTTATATCTTTTATTGACCACACAATTTTTATCATATTACATACCTTTGTTTATCTAATCTCGATTTATCGTCTAACTATATCGTATTATTCATTATACCACACCATATGCCCCAAAGTCAAGCAAACTATTCGATCCGATATAGTTTGAAACTATATCTATCCCACAGAAATAAATATTTTACTATCGCCTTTTTTCGTGCTATACTAAATACCAGCAAACCAATAGGAAATAAACTATAGTAAAATGAAAGAGGTAATGAAAATGAACAATAATATCAAAGCACCATGCCGCTACGATTTTGTGGGCAGCTTTCTCAGACCTGACTATCTGAAAAAGGCAAGAGCAGATTTTGAAAACGGCGCTATCACAGCCGAGCAGCTTAAAGAGGTAGAGGATAAGGCTATCCTTGACCTCGTTGCAAAACAGAAAAAGGCTGGCTATCATATCATCACAGACGGCGAGTTTCGCAGAGCAACATGGCATCTTGACTTTATGTGGGGCTTCAACGGAGTTGGTCACAGCAAGACACAGACAGGTCTGCCATTCCATGGTGAAGCCGCAATGATAGACGATACATACCTCACAGGCAAGGTATCAGTTGGCGACCACCCATTTGTTGAGCATTTTAAATTCGTTAAGGCTCTCGAGGACGAGAACACAGTCGCAAAGCAGACTATCCCTGCACCTGCACAGTTTCTTGAGCAGATGATAATGCCTTTCGCACTGGAGAACACAAAGAAGTATTATGACGATACAGAAGAGCTTGTTCAGGATATCGCAAAGGGCTACAGAAAAGTCATCGCTGATCTTTACGCAGCAGGTTGCCGCAACATTCAGTTCGACGACTGCTCATGGGGCATGATAGTTGACCCTAATGCAAAGGCTATTTTTGAAGTTGATGACGCAGGTCTTGAGGATATAAAAAGACTTCTGTTGAGAATAAACAACCTTGCTATCGAGGGCAAGCCTGAGGATCTTGTTATCACAACACACGTTTGCCGTGGTAACTTCCACTCAACATATGCAAGCAGCGGTGCTTATGACAGCGTTGCAGAAACACTTTTCGCAGGTGAAAACGTAAGCGCATATTATCTTGAATTTGATGATGAGCGTTCAGGTGGCTTTGAACCTTTGAAAGCAGTAAGCGGCGACAAGAAGGTAGTCCTCGGACTTATCACATCAAAGAAGCCTGAGCTTGAGGACAAGCAGGCTGTTATCGACCGTATCCACGAGGCTGCAAAATACATCTCACTTGACAGACTTTGCCTTAGCCCACAGTGCGGCTTCGCTTCCTGCGAGATAGGCAACAAGCTCACAGAGGAGGAACAGTGGGCAAAGCTTGCTCTTGTTAAGGAGATCGCAGAGGAAGTTTGGGGATAACCAACAGATTTAACATATATCCCGAGGGATACTCAATATTCTTGATAAAAAATGACTCATGTCAAAACATATCCGACTTATTAACAGATCATACGAGTGCAGAGAAAAGGATAAATAAAAACAGGTAGATAACTCAATTGAGGTATCTACCTGTTTTGTTCATATTTCACTATATAGGTCATTCATATTAGTTCTTTGAAAATGTCTATATGAGTATATATCAAATTGATGTGAGTCATTTTTTTAGCTTAATTATGTTGCCACACGCAACGTATTTTTTATAGCCTATGTACCCAATCAATAGCCGCCTCTGCCCAATGAGCCGCCACCGGCTGATAGTGACCTTCCCATGTGGCAGTGGTTTCGTCGCACAATGCAAGTCCATGTCCACCGTATTCATAAATGTGGCTCTCGAATGGAATGTGATACTTTGAAAGACTGCACATATACCAAAGTGTGTTCTCAACCCTTACACAGCCATCATCAGCACAGTGCCAGATGAATGTAGGAGGAGTGTTCTCCGATACTCTCTTCTCCATTGAAACAAGCTCTCTGAGCTCCGATGATTTTTCCTCGCCAATAATATTGAGTATTGAGCCTTCATGAGTGTATTCAGGTTCGGATGTGATAACAGGATAGCCCAAGATAGAGCCGTTTACCTTGATGTCCTCAGGGTTGCAGCCAAGAGGCTTTGTGAGCAGCTCGCTGTTCCAGAAGTTTGCCATTGTTGCCGCAAGGTGTCCGCCTGCTGAAAAACCGCATACTATTATCTTGTCAGGGTCAATGTCAAATTTCTCCGCATTATCTCTAACATACTTGACAGCCGCTGCACATTCAAGAACGTCAGTAGGAAATTTTTTCTTGACGCATGAATATCTCAACACAAACGCACATATGCCTGCACCCAAAAATCTGAATGCAACAGGCTCAGCTTCACGCTCAGAACACCAATCATATCCTCCGCCTGGACAAACGATAACAGCCTTGTGCTTCTTTCTGCCTATTTCCTCAGTTAGCGTGTTGTAATAGCAATCAAGCACAGGTGCGCAGCCTTCGCTTGAAACGCCAGCCTTTTCATAATCCACTTTTATTTCTACTGTTTCTTTAAGCATTTTCTTTCCTCCGAAAATTTATTCTGTAGCCGCCTGCTGGTCTGTCTGAGAGGACGAGTCAGCAGGTGCTGCATTTTCTGTCATATTTACGCAGACGATATAGCCGTCAACGTTGTTGCCTGAGATAGTGTTAGGACGCTCATTGTTGCTGTCGTCAAGTGGTACAGGCACGTTTGTGGTGCTGCCCTTGTCTGCGGCAACGTAGTAAACTGAATACTCAGTGTCGTCAAAAGCCGTGAATGTAAGCGGTTTTTCAAATGTATAGTCCTTGACAAAATCTATGTATTCTTCAAGGCAAAGCTTGTTTGCTGTCATTATCTCAGCGTGTGGTATTCCTACATATCTGAAATGATAAGCCATAGGGCTTACACCTGTGATGTCAGCTTTGTCCTCTGGGTATCTGAGGATAAGTCCGTATTTCCAGCAGTTTTCAGATATCCAACTATAATCTCCCTCGCCTGTGAACTCAGGATATGCGCCTGTGCTTGCGTCATAAAGATGCAGGTCAAAGGCAAGTCCAGTGTCATGCTCGTAGCAGGCAGAGCTGCTGTCTTCATCATCTTCCGCAGGCATAGCTGTGTTTATCATAAGTGTTGATATCTTCTTGTCAGCATAAAAATCATTGCCCATTTTGCCAAAGGCTTCAAAGGTCTCTTTTTTAGCCGTCAGTTGAGTGCTGCTGGTGGACATTATTTGACTTCCGTTCTTGTCAAACAAATAGGAATAAACTGTGTCTGTGTTATTCACTGTACCGGTGAATGAGTGGTCGCCATTAACGAGAACAAGATCTCCATTTACCATATCAGTTTTGTTTTTTGCGGTAACATAAATATAATTGCCCGTAAGCTTTTTTACAGCTTTTTTACTGCTGCTGTCAGCCTTGACCGCAGAGGAGTTTGACGAGCTGTCGGAAATTTTCTTAGGGCTGTCAGCTTTTGAACTGCACGATGTAGATATTCCCAGAATGATCAAAAGCAGTATGGCAAGAGCCGCTGCAATATTCTTGTATTTATAACGTTTTACTTTTGGCACTTAACATCACCTTCCTGTATAACATACACCTAAATTATAACACATTTTTCGTAATAAGTGAACCATATGCCACTGTAGTGTCGGCACTTTTGTTATATCAGACAAATGTTTTGCGGACGTTTTATGCAACAAGCACAAACAAAATAAGGGCTGTACCGCAAAACAGTACAGCCCTTAGTAATAAAAATTCTGTTAGTTTCTTACATAGTCAACAACAGACTTTATGAACGCACGTCCCTCAGGGGAGTGGGAAAGCTTATCAAAATCGCATGAGCAAACTACCACCTTGCCGCCGTCCTTTTCATACTCGTAGAGGAGTGAAAGATCGTGGTTGCGGTCAAAGTTGTCGATAGTTCTCACGATAACATTTTTCTCGCCCTTAAAGTCGTCAAGAATAACCGAGCGTGAGTTCTGAACTATCTCCCACCACTGAGGCGTTGAGTATTTTTCCCCTGCAAAGCCTGCAAGAGCAGGGTGTTCATTGTCGATAAGAAGTCCCATTGTGCCAACAGGGTCAGGTTTTTTCATCATCTGTGAGATGATACAGAACATATGATAGCACCAGAAGTCCTGACAGTAGAAGCCCTCAATAGAATTTTCAAGCCTTGAAAGGTCAGGGACGATAAGTACGGTCTTGCCCTGTTTCAACAGGCTCTCAGCCTCATCGTTCACCTCGTCGAAAATGTACGCACCGCTTATGTCGGTCTTTTCAACGGTAGGTATCGCCCAAAGGTCATAATGATTGTGAATGTCAGTGCCCTCTATCTCAAGTGAAAGCACAGCCTTTGTGTTCTTTTCGACTTGTGGGAAAGTGAACTCTGCGTCGCAAATGTCGGTGTAATTGCCCTCTGATACAAAATCTTTTTCCACCTTGCCGATTACTTCGCCGCTTTCAAGAGCGAGGGTGCAGATAAGTTTGCCGCCTTTAAGCTCAGGTCTGTAATTGCAAAGCTCTGCGTGGGCCTTAAAGCTGCTGCCTGCCTCGAAAACATAGCTGTCAAAGCGTGCCATTACAACGGCGTCATTGCAGAACTCTCTCCATTCGCTGTCGGTGATAAGACCCTTGCTGTCCATGAATGCGTCAAGTACACCCACAAGGGCAGTACCCTGACCGCTGAAATCCTGAATATCGAGTATCTGGAAACCGCCGAGAAGTCTTGAACGGAAAACAGCCTCCATTTCTTCTTTATAGCACTGTACAGCAAGCTTGCCTGAGCATTTGAAATAATCCTCAGCCAGCGGAAGCAGACCCTTTTCATCAAGTCTTTCTCTGAATACCTCAAAGTTTCTGGCTTTAAGGGAGCCCGTGTATTTCTCTATCTCCTTGAAGTTCGGATAAGTTTCATACTGACCTATTTCGTGAGTAACGATAGGCACTTCAGGGATAAAATCTGCGTCAGCATCGCTTGCCTTGACAGTTTTCATGGTCGTGCCGTACTGTATCTGAACAGTGCCGTCCTCTGAAATTTCCGTGGAGCTTGCCTGCTTCTTAGGTCTTATAATGCTGTCATAATCGTGATTTGCCGCAGGCTTGTCAGTCTGAATATGACCAAGTGGAGCGTCACACATAGCGTATGAGCCTCTTATAAGCCTGTCGTTTGCAAGTCTTACGCCAACAAAGAAATCGTCATTTTCTATAACGTTAGGGAACCACTGGAAATTGTTTGAACCTTGTGTGTAAAGGTGTCTGTTGTCAAATTTCTTGTAGCCGCCTATTATATCGTTGAGTATCTTCTTTGAACCCCAAAGCTCGTTGCCCATTGACATCATGCAGTAGGAAGGGTGATTGCCGAAGAATTTCAGCATATTGAAGCCCTCTTCAACGAGGAAATCCTGCTCCTCCTGATTGTGGTTTTCCTCGCCCTCTTCTGTGATAGTTCCCCAGAAAGGAAGCTGTGGCTCCATATAAATTCCAAGCATATCCGCAGCGACAAACGCAGCCTCAGGGGGACAGCAGGTGTGATAGCGGTAGTGGTTCATGCCGTATGACTTTGATATCTTCATTACCCTCAGCCATTCCTCAAGGTCGGTAGGTGCAAAAGCGGTCTTAGGGAATATCATGCCGTCATGCTTTCCTCTGAGAAAGGTTTTTTCTCCGTTTATGGTGAACTTTCCACCCTCAGTCATGAACTCACGCATACCGATGATATGCTCGCTCATGTCACCGTCGATATCTATTCTCAGCTTGTAGAGATTAGGCTCATGCTCACTCCAAAGCAGGCAATCGTCGCCCATTTTGTATAAAGCGTCAAGCTTGCCGTCGGTGTATTCAAAGCTCTGCACCTCAGGAGTGTGGCTTTTTTCGCTGTTGAAACTCTCAGCGCTTATGACAGCTTTTCCGCTTTTTCCGCCTGTTATGTTGGCTGTTACTCTTACTGTCTTGTTATGAATATCGCACCAAAGCATAACATTTTCAGCGTGGGCGTTTTTGTAGCCTATAAGCTCGATGCGTCCTGTGATTCCGTTCCAGTTGGTTTGAGTGTCAGGTGAAGTCAGGTGTCCGCCCTTGGTCTTGTAGCCAACATTTGAAACGCAGATAGTCATTTCATGCACGCCAGTACCGATATACTCGTTCAGGTCATAGATGTGCGGAGTGCAAAGGCTCTCCTGCCTGCCTATCTTTTTGCCGTCTATATAAAGTTCAGTTATTCTTGTTCTTTCAAGATAAAGTTTAAGATTTTCACATTGCAGAGCAGAGAAGTCAACGTTTTTTCTGAACCATGCAAAGCCCTCAAATTTATATGTGTCTGTAAGAAAGCCTGTTTCTCTCTTAGTATTGTATTCGCCTTTTTTAGCGTTGGAAGTGGTGTTTGGAAGGTTTATTGTATCATCAAAAACAAGGTCAGTACCCTTACATTCCTTGTCAAGACACAGCAGCCACTCACCGCTGAGGTCAAGCTTGTTTATCATTAAGCAACTATCCTTTCAAGTTCAAATTTTCAATATCCATTATAACATATGGTATTGCCCTTTTCAACAGTAATCCTTTGATTTAACCAAAATGCTATAAAATTTTGTTGTTTTTAACAATAAAATATGATACAATAAGATTAAAAGAAATCTGCCAACTGGAGGTGCGGGAAAAATGCTTGAAAATACAGATAGAAAGCTGTTGTGGCTGTGGCTCGATGTTGCGTTCGGA
Source organism: Ruminococcus sp. RTP21198st1_G1_RTP21198_201120 (assembly GCF_040924265.1). Lineage (NCBI taxonomy): Bacteria > Bacillati > Bacillota > Clostridia > Eubacteriales > Oscillospiraceae > Ruminococcus > Ruminococcus sp. RTP21198st1_G1_RTP21198_201120. The sequence goes on along the minus strand of NZ_JBCOMH010000002.1, from coordinate 206,942 downwards.
CCTGCGGACAAGCGTTTGTGGGATGTTATGTCATATTATGACAGCGTTGAAGAAATGTGCGATGATCTATTGTCACTGCGCTGTGGATATGTTACTCAGCAGGAGGCTGAAAAGATAGCCTGCTGTACGTTCTTTCAGGCGAAACAGGTGGCTGAATACTGCGAGAAAAAGGGTATATATATCCTCACCCCTGACGATCCTCTTTATCCTGAACGGTTGAAACAGATAGAATGTCCACCTGCTGTGCTTTTCTGCCGTGGCGATGTAAGCTGTCTGTCTATTGAAAAGAGCGTTGCCATTATCGGCACTAGAGAACCAAGCGATTATTCTGTAGTCGTGGCGGAGGAGTTTTCAAGTTTTCTTGCAGAGCGAGGAGTAAATATCATAAGCGGATTTGCTATGGGTATCGACACTGCCGCACACCGCAGTGCGATGCGTGCAGGTGGAAGCACTGTAGCTGTTATGGGCTGTGGGCTAGAATATGATTATCCTCGTGGCAGGACGGGCTTCAAGCGTGAGATAGCAACACATGGGGTAGCTATTTCAGAATTTTTCCCGCAGGCAAGACCTGTTCCTGAGAATTTTCGTATAAGAAACCGCATTGTTTCGGCACTTTCACATTGCGTTCTTGTGGTTGAAGCAGGAATACGCAGCGGCACGCTGAATACTGTAAATCATGCTTTATCCCAGAATAAAGACGTTTTTGTTATACCGCCTCATGACATTTTCAGCGAGAAATACGCAGGACAGTGTGCGCTTCTCCGTGACGGAGCAATAGAAGTCTATTCACCGAAAGATATCCTCTATCTCCTTAACAAGGCAAAAATATAGAAAAAAGGCTGCGACTTTTTGCCGCAGCCTTTTGTGATATTTGAAATTACTTTGAAAGTGGGCTTTCTCTGTAGATGATGTCCTCTCTCTTTGGTCCGTTTGAAACCATTGTGATAGGGAAGCCGATATGCTTTTCAACGAAGTCGATATACTTCTTGCAGTTTTCAGGAAGATCTTCATACTTCTTGATGCCCCTGATGTCTGACTTCCAGCCGTCGAGAACTTCAAAAACAGGCTTTGCCTTTTCAAGCTTTCTTGTTGTAGGAAAGTCTGTTGTTACCTCGCCGTCTATCTCATAGCCTACGCATACAGGTATTTTGTCAAGATAGCCAAGAACGTCAACTACTGTGAAAGCAACATCTGTTGCGCCCTGGATACGGCAGCCATACTTAGTTGCAACGCAGTCGAACCAACCCATTCTTCTAGGTCTGCCTGTTGTTGCACCAAACTCTCCGCCGTCGCCGCCTCTCTTTCTCAGCTCGTCAGCCTCATCGCCGAATATCTCAGAAATGAATGCACCTGCACCAACTGCGGAAGAATAAGCCTTAACAACAGTTACGATAGTCTTTATCTCATAAGGAGGTATACCTGCACCGATAGCACCGTATGCTGCCAGTGTAGATGAAGATGTTACCATTGGATAGATACCGTGGTCAGGATCCTTCAGTGAGCCAAGCTGACCCTCAAGAAGAACGTTCTTGCCCTCTTTGATAGCGTTCCAAAGGAAAGCAGATACGTCGCATACGTATGGTGCTACCATTTCCTTATACTCCATAAGAGTGTTGAAAAGCTCATCAGCGTCGATAGGAGGCTTGTGATAGAGATGTTCAAGAAGAATGTTCTTTGTTTCAAGAACTCTCTTGATCTTTACCTTGAGAGCCTCTTCGTCAAACAGCTCCTGTACCTGGAAACCTATCTTTGCATATTTATCAGAATAGAAAGGTGCGATACCCGATTTTGTTGAGCCGAAGCTTGCCTTTCCGAGTCTTTCCTCTTCGTACTGGTCAAACAGAACGTGATATGGCATTACCATCTGCGCTCTGTCGGAAATAAGTATCTTAGGCATTGGAACGCCTTCGGAAGTTACCTTTTTAAGCTCATTGAAAAATACAGGGATATTAAGTGCAACACCGTTGCCGATAATATTTGTTGTGTGATCATAGAATACGCCGGAAGGCAAAGTGTGCAAAGCGAACTTTCCGTAGTGATTTACAATAGTATGTCCTGCGTTAGCACCGCCCTGAAATCTTACTACTATATCAGACTTTTCAGCAAGCATATCGGTAAGCTTGCCCTTACCCTCGTCGCCCCAGTTTGCGCCGACAATCGCTCTAACCATTTAATTTTATCCTCCTTGCCATAAAACAGCAAAATTAGTAGCAGATATTTATTAAAATCAATACTGCCACTAGAATATTATAGCACAAAACATTCTATATGTAAAGGCACTTTTAAACATTTAACACTTTTATAACATTTAGCGTATTACCATACTGCTATGATAAAGAATAAAAAGTTTTAATATATCTTGCAAAAATCAGATTTGTGTATTATAATATAGTGTAACGGCTCGTGCTGTGAGATAACAAAATAAAATACGAGGGGATAACGATGACAAAAAGAAAACAATGTGCGGCTCTTGCGCTTGCATTGACGCTGACAATTTCTATGTTTGGCTGTGAAAAAGACAAAGAAACAACACAGTCGTCTGCGGTGTCGCAGATAAAGACAAGCGACTCAGCTCAACCAAGCAATGTGAAGGTCAAGGAATACAAATTTCCGGAGTTTCTGAATAAAATAAAAAGCCTTGACGAGCTTTCACGAAAGCTTTATACAAGCTTTGACAGCACTCAGTATGTTGCCGAGGTTGAGGAGCAGCCTTTTGAGGGATATAAATGTGAAAAGCTTCTTGCAGATCTTTTCTTCACTTATCGTGACGGCAGAGCAGTGGGACTTCTTGACAAGTCCGGAAACGTTGTGCTTGAAGCTGATGAGTACACTGAAATAACTGTGGTGAGCAATGGTATTTTACAGCTTTCTTATGATAAAGAGCGCAACGCTCCTATGCAGTATATGAAATATGACAGCGACGGAAATTTAAGTGACTATAAGCATAAGAAATTCTCCGCTGACAGCCTTTATACATATGAGTCGCAGGCTGATGACAGCGGCACGGACGCAGTTTATTCACTTATGATTCCTGACGGTAAAAATGTTGTGTCATCAGACGGCTCGGATAAGTGGGATTTTGTTGAGAAGATATCAGCCGACAGCATAGATACAAATAAGGCGTACAAAGGCTTTTATAAGCTCACAAAGAATGGCGGCATATACTATGCTTGCTTTGATGACTTTTATAATTATGATATCTACGAGGGCGCATATGCAAAGGTTTGTGTGAAAGTAGGCGGAGAATACGGAGAATGCTATCTTGCCGATCATGATGATTACAACGAGCTTGTGAAAATGATAGACAGCTTCGGCAACGCTTCATACAGGACGGCTCCGTCTAAAGATCCGGGACTTGATTTTATACAGATAACTCTAGGACTTAAAGAGAACACCAAAACAGAGATAACTATTTCCTCTGACGGCTATTGCCTGACGGACACCATAGAAGCTGCTGAGGGTGAGGCTGTGAACAAGTATTTCTCCTATCTTGACAAGGAAGATTTCGCAGATCTTATACTTTGGTGTGAACAGGTGCTTGCTGAGGAGTATCAAAAATAGATTTAAACTTTTTATAAATAATTTGCAGGATAGCGTAAATTTCCTGCAAAAATTGTTTTTTTAGCTCTTGCAAGTTGTTGACATTAGGTAGAACTTGTGCTATTATATTAAAGGTGTGGCGGTTTTCCTGCATATTTTTAATGAACACTGCAAATACTTCTCCTGTGACGAAAGTTACTAATGAAGAACGGGAGGTATCTGAGTGTCTGAACAAGAAGAAAATGTAGAGAGCGAAAAGCTTGCTGAGGATATAAGGCAGATAAAGGAAATGGGTTCTGTCACATTGCCAGACGCAAAGCACGTTATACACTGCCTGAACATTATCGGTCAGGTGGAGGGGCATTATATTTTGCCTGCACAAAACAAGACCACCAAGTATGAGCATATCATACCTGCCCTTGTTGCTATCGAGCAGGATAGGAGCATAGAGGGTCTTGTGATAATCCTCAACACTGTGGGCGGAGATGTGGAAGCAGGACTTGCCATTGCAGAGCTTATTGCTAGTATGAAAACGCCTACTGTGTCAATGGTTGTGGGCGGAGGTCACTCCATAGGCGTGCCGTTGGCGGTGTGTGCGAAAAAGTCATTTATAGTGCCAAGCGCCACAATGACTATACACCCTGTTAGAATGAACGGGCTTGTGCTGGGAGTACCCCAGACGCTTTCTTATTTTGACAAAATGCAGGAAAGGATAGTTCGCTTTGTGTGCGATAATTCAGCCATAAAGCCTGAGCGTTTCCGTGAGCTTATGATGTCAACGGGCGAGCTTGTAATGGACGTTGGTTCTGTTATCGACGGGGAGCAGGCTGTAAAAGAGGGGCTTATCGACAGGCTCGGAGGGCTTTCCGAGGCGATAGACTGCCTTTATGATATGATAGAAAACAGTTCTGAAAAGGAGAAAGCTGAAAATGTTTCAGACAATAATCGACCTTTATGACGTATTCAGGACTGACGTAGATATCGGAGAAGAGTTTGAGGATGATGATACTGCTGTGGACACAGACCCGGCACATTATCTCAGCCGTGACGGCTTTTATCTCTGACAAACAACAAAATTTCGGAGGACAGCAATGGGTATCATCAATGCGATTTTTCAGGCTATAATTCAGGGCTTGACGGAGTTTCTTCCAGTTTCAAGTTCAGGACATCTTTCACTGTATCAGCATTTTACAGGAAACAGCGGAGAGGGAGCTTTGTTTTTCTCGGCGATACTTCACCTTGGCACGCTGGTAGCAGTATTTGTGGCTTTCAGGAAGACAATATGGGATATGATAAAAGAGCTTGGCGTTATGATAAAGGATATTTTTACAGGCAAGTTCACTCTTAAAAATATGAATCCTCCAAGGCGTATGATAGTTATGATAATTGTTTCCTGCTTCTGCCTTGTGCCGTTCCTGCCATTTAAGGGCTGGTTTGAGGGCATTGCAGAGGATTCAAGCATTTTCGCAGAGGGTCTTTGTTTCCTTTATACATCGGCGATACTTTTTATGTCAGATCGTTGTGTAAAGGGTAAAAAGACTCAGGGCGATATAGCTTATAAAGACGCAATAACGGTCGGACTTTTTCAGGGAGTTGCACTGTTGCCTGGCGTTTCAAGATCAGGCTCGACTATCTCAGCGGGACTTTTCTCAGGCATGACCAGAGAAACATCGGTAAAGTATTCTTTCATTCTGGGCATACCTGTTATACTTATGAGCTGTCTGCTTGAAGTCAAGGACGCAGTTTCAACACGTGCTGATATAGATTGGGTTAGCTGTGCAGTTGGATTTGTAGTAGCCGCATTTGTGGGACTTTGTGCTATCAAGCTTGTAAACTGGCTCGTTAAAACGGATAAATTCAAGGTGTTTGCTTATTATACCCTTGTGCTTGGCGTCATAGTCCTTGTTATCTCATTTATCGAGATGTGCATGGGTCACCCTATATCCTTTGCAAAGTAATGACATAAGATAATACAGTTTCTGTGAAAAAGCTTGAAATTCTGTTTTCAGGCTTTTTTGTGGGTTATAAAGGCAAATAACATTTTGCCTTTATTTGCTTAAATAAGACAAATACCGAAAGGAATGGTAAAATAAATGGCAGCTCAAAAGAAAGGCTCAAAGCCTGCGCCAAAGCAGACAGCGGCAAAGAAAAAGCCCGCGCAAAAGCCTGCGCAAGCTGCAAAAAAGAATACAAAACAGCAAAAGCCTCAGAGCAAGCCGCCACAGTCAAATTCCATGACAGCAGTGAGAGAAAGAGAGAACAGACGCTTCTGGTCTTACATACTTTTCTTTTTTGGCATACTTGAATTGCTTATCACGTTCGTGGAGGGGGACGGCTTGTGGAAATGGCTCCATGAGCTGAACCGAGGACTTTTCGGCGTGACAGTATTTCTGTTTGCACCTATGATAATCTATGTTGCACTTATGATAGCTTCAGATGTGACACACAACAAGGTCATAGCGAAGGTGGTGGAGGGAAGCGTTCTTATGCTTCTTATAAGCGGCATGGCTCAGATAATCCAAGTGGGCTCTGTGGACGGAAGTTCGTTCTGGCTCAAACTTGTGGGGCTTTTCAATGATGGAAAACAGCTCCGTGGCGGCGGACTTGCAAGCGCATTGCTTGGCTGGCCTTTGCTTTCGCTTTTCAAGAGAGTTGGCGCAGGTATCGTTATCGTGCTTGTGGCGTTCACTTTTATAATGCTGCTTACAAATGTTACGCTTCCGCAGCTTCTAAAGGCAGTTTCAAAGCCTTTTATAAAGAGCTATGAAGCGGTGAACGAGGAGCGTATCGAGCGTGCAGCTCAGCCTCCGAAGCCTCCAAGAGAGAAGAAGGAGCCAAGGCGTAATGGTAGGGTTGATATTGCAAAATTCTATCCTGATGATGGCCCTGATACTGCGGCGGAAGCCTTTGTGCCTGTTGCAGAGGCGGAAGAAGCTACCGACAAGGTAGACGCTTCAAAGATAGATATGCCGGTCCACCCTGTGAAAGCTCCTGTGATAACACATGAAAAGCTTGAAGAAACGGCTAAGACTACCGATAATGAGGAGCTTAAAAAGATAATAGAAAACGCCATAGGCGACAGCAGAGAAGAAAAGAAGTCCAAGGACGAGCCTGTTAAGCCACCAGTAGTGAATGTTGATAAGAACGGTCAGACAACGTTCTTTGAGAAAGATAATAAAATATCCGCTTACGTTTATCCGCCTGTGGATATACTCAAATATGCTAAAAATCCTGTGGCTTCCGAGATAGTCCAGCAGGAGATACAAGAGAAATCTGCGAAGCTTGTGGAAACGCTTGAAACATATGGCGCTAAAACAAGGATCGTGGGCATACATAGAGGTCCGTCCGTTACAAGATATGAGCTTCAGCCTGCAGCAGGCGTAAGAGTGTCGAAGATAACGGGTCTTGCAGACGATATCGCACTTAACCTCGCGGCAATGAGCGTTCGTATCGAAGCTCCTGTGCCGGGCAAGGCGTGCATAGGCATAGAAGTGCCGAACGATCATAGAGATACGGTTTCTCTCCGTGAGCTTATCGACAGCGAGGAATACAGAAAGGCAAAGGGCAAGCTTACCTTTGCAGTGGGCAAGGATATCGAGGGTAATATCATTATCGGCGATATCGCCAAAATGCCGCATATGCTCGTTGCAGGTACAACAGGTTCAGGTAAGTCTGTTTTTACAAACTCTATCATACTTTCTATACTTTACCATGCGTCGCCTGACGAAGTAAAGCTTATTCTTATCGACCCTAAGAAAGTCGAGTTTCCTATTTATAATAAGATACCTCATTTGCTTATCCCTGTTGTTACCGAGCCTTTAAAGGCGGCTGGTGCGCTTGGATGGGCGGTAAATGAAATGAACAAGCGTTATCTTATGTTCGAGGCGAACAATGTAAAGAACTTGCAGGAGTTTAACGACATGGTTCTTGAAGAACGCAATAAGCCTGCCGAGGAGCAGGACGAAGTCCGTGCAAAGATCGACCTGCTGCCACAGATAGTTATTGTGGTCGATGAGTTCGCCGATCTTATGATGGCTGCGAGAAGCGAGGTAGAGGATTCAGTTTTAAGACTTGCACAGCTCGCTCGTGCGGCAGGAATACATATGATAATCGCAACACAGTCCCCTAGGGCGGACGTGTTGACAGGACTTATCAAGTCAAATATCCCATCGAGAGTTTCTCTCAGTGTATCCAGCAACGTTGACTCACGAGTTATACTTGATGAAAGCGGTGCAGAGAAGCTTCTTGGAAACGGTGACCTGCTTTATAAGCCTGTTGGCGTTAAAAAGCCTATAAGAATGCAGAGCGGCTATGCAGCGACTTCTGAGATAAGAGAGGTTGTAAACTTCCTCAAGAACGAGCATACCGCAGAATATAGCGACGAAGTTATCGCAGAGGTGGAGGAGAATACTCCACAGCCAAAGGACAGCGGTTCGGCAGGCAGCGATAATGTTTCCGTAAATCCTGATGATGACCTTGTAAATCAGGCAATATCCATAATTGTGCAGACAAATAACGCTTCCACCGCGTTCTTGCAGAGAAAGCTAAAGCTCGGTTTCCCTAGAGCCGCCCGTATCATGGACGAGATAGAGGAAATGGGCATAATAGGACCACAGGAAGGCTCTAAGGCACGAAAGATAAACATAACAAAAGAAGAATGGGCTGAAATGCAGGCAAGAAGATAGCTCAGGCGGAAAGGGATAACATGGCAGGCAGATCTGCGAAAAAGAAAAATTCGACAGCACCGCTTAAAAAGGCGGTAACGCTCATAGCGGTTTTTGTGGTGCTGCTTTTTACAGTGCTTGACCTGACAGGGTTAGTTTCTTTCGACAACTTGCTTATCAAGGCAGGCGTTGAGGACAAGCCGGCGGAACACGCTCAGACAGAGGTGCATTTTATCGATGTTGGTCAGGGCGACAGCACCCTTGTGATATCACAAGGCGAGGCTATGCTCATTGACAGCGGCGATAAAGATGACAGCAATAAAATAGAAAAATATCTTGAAAAGCAGGGAGTGACAGAGTTAAAATATCTCATTGCCACCCACCCTCACGCTGACCATATTGGTGAAATGAGCGAGATAATAGACCAGTTTCAGGTGGATAAATTCATTATGCCGAAAGTCAAGGCTGATATGACGCCCACCACAACGATATATGAGAAAATGCTCAAAAGCATAAAGGCAAAGGGCTTGAAGATAACACAGGCAAAGCCTATGGAATTTGAGCTTGGAAGCTGTAAGGTGGAGCTTTTCACACCCAAAAATGATTATGATAATCTTAATAACTATTCCACCCTTGTGAAGATAACAGACGGTGAGAACAGCTTTCTTATCACGGGGGATTGCGAGACCACTGAGGAGAAAGATATACTTTCTCAGGGTTATGATGTTTCCGCAAAGGTGCTTAAAGCAGGTCATCACGGCAGTTCCACTTCTTCGGGGGTCGATTTTCTTAACAAGGTCATGCCGAGATATGCTGTTATATCCTGCGGCAAGGGCAACAAGTATGGTCACCCACACGAGGAAACTGTCACAAGGCTGAAAAAATATGCTTCCCATTTGTATGTCACTGCAGATGTGGGAACGATAGTTTTCAGCTCAGATGGTGAGGGGTTGAGCGTTTCTGCTGAAAAGGGAGAAAAGTGATATGGAAGAGATTCTTACAGTTGACAGGATAGAAAACGGCTATGCCGTGTGTGAAACTGAGCAGGGAGAAAAAAAGGATATACCGCTTTCTGAAACAAAAGACGTTCACGAGGGTGACGTGCTTATCTTAAAGGACGGCGTTTATATCCCAGATAAGGACAAAACAGAAGCAAGAAGAAAAAGGATACTCGCCCTACAGGATGATCTGTGGGCTTAAATATATGCTGAAAGGTATAGATAGAAATGGAAAAAGATTTATTTACGCTTATCAATGAAAAGCTTTCAGGCTTGTCAAAGGGACACAAGCTTATTGCGAACTACATTCTCTCCCACTATGACAAAGCGGCTTTTATGACGGCTCAGAAGCTTGGAAAAACCGTGGGCGTCAGCGAATCAACGGTGGTAAGATTTGCCTCAGAGCTTGGCTATGACGGCTATCCTGCCCTTCAAAAAGGCTTGCAGGAGCTTATGAGAAACAAGCTTACAACTGTTCAGAGAATAGAGGTCACTTCCGACCTTATGAGCAGTGACAACGTGCTTGAAAGGGTACTCAATCTCGACATCGACAAGATAAGGCGTACTTTGGAGGAAACCTCAAAGGAGGACTTTAACAATGCCGTTGACACTATCGTATCCTGCAATACCCTTTACATAATGGGTACGAGAAGTGCAGCTTCTATCGCTTCGTTCCTTGCTTATTATCTGGGACTTATTTTCCCCCATGTAAAGCTCGTTCAGAGTACGACTACTTCCGAGCTTTTTGAAAAGATAATGAGAATAGACGAAAAGGACGCCATGATAGGCATATCTTTCCCAAGATATTCAAAGCAGACCGTCAAGGCTTTGAAGTATGCAAAGAGCAACGGTGCGAACGTTATAGCTATAACAGACTCAAAGGCTTCGCCTATCGCAAAGTATGCAGACAGCCTGCTTCTTGCAAGAAGCGATATGGCTTCGTTCGTTGACTCTCTTGTTGCACCGCTGAGCCTTATAAATGCACTTATCGTTGCGGTATCAATAAGAAATATCGACAGAGTGTCCCAGACCTTTGAACGTCTTGAAAAGGTTTGGGCTGAGTATGACGTTTACGCAAAAAGCGAGGAAGATACACAGTGAGAAGATTTGACGCAGTTATAGCAGGCGCAGGTGCGGCAGGAATGTTCTGCGCAGTTCAGCTTGGCTGGCGTGGAAAGAGCGTTGCTGTTATCGAGCATAGCGGCTGTCAGGGCAGAAAACTCATGATAACAGGCAAGGGCAGGTGTAACGTCACAAACAACTGTACCGCTGACACTGTTATGAAAAATATCCCACGCAACAGCAAGTTCATGTATTCAGCACTGAGCAGATTTGCTCCAGAGGACGTTATGAGCTTTTTTGAGTGTCTTGGTGTGGAGCTTAAAACTGAGCGTGGCAACAGGGTGTTCCCTGTGAGCGACAACGCAAAGGATATCGTAAAAGCACTTGTGAAAGCCTGTGAGGACAGTGGTGTGCAGTTTATCGACGATGAGGTAAAAGAGCTTATCATAAAGGATGGCAGAGCAGAGGGCTTTAAATGCGAGCATGGGGATTATTACGCAGACAGCGTTATCGTTGCAACTGGCGGAAAGTCCTATCCACGGACAGGCTCAACAGGCGACGGCTATAGGCTTGCGAAGTCTGTGGGGCATAAGGTCACGGCAATAACTCCGTCACTTTGCCCTGTAGTCACTTATGAGCGTGAGGAATGTGCTTCTGCAATGGGGCTTTCCCTTAGAAACTGCACCTTGACGCTTCGTGAAGAGGACAGAGATAAACCACTTTTCCACGAGCTTGGGGAAATGCTTTTCACACACTTTGGTCTGAGCGGACCGCTTGTGCTTTCGGCTTCGGCTCACCTTGGTGATATGAACAAGTCACGGTATTATATGGATATCGACCTTAAACCTGCACTGAGCCATGAACAGCTTGACAGCAGGATACTTCGTGATTTCGGTGATTTTCCAAACAGAGATTTTCAGAATTCACTGGGTAAGTTGCTGCCTTCAAAGATAATACCACTTATAATAAAAAGGTGCGGCATCGACCCTGAGAAAAAGGTCAATCAGATAACCCGTGAGGAGCGTGAAAGGCTTGTTTCCACAGTGAAAAAGCTAACGTTCACAGTGAAGTGTATGCGTCCTGTGGAGGAGGCTATAATCACTCGTGGAGGAGTTGATGTTTCGCAGATAGACCCACGGTCAATGGAGTCAAAGCTGTGTAAAGGACTTTACTTTATCGGTGAGGTGCTTGACGTTGACGCTTATACAGGCGGTTTTAATTTGCAGATAGCGTTTTCCACGGCGTATAGCTGTGCGGATAAAATAGGATAAGGAGATTTTGATATGGGAATAAACGTGGCTCTCGACGGACCTTCCGGAGCAGGAAAGTCCACTATCGCAAAGGCGGTAGCGAAAAAGCTTGAATATGTATATGTAGACACAGGTGCGATGTACCGCTCTATAGCTTATTATGTTATAAGCAAGGGTGCAGACCTTTCTGACCCTGAGCAGATAAAACCCCTTCTTGGTGAGATATCCATAAAGCTTTGCTACACAGAAGCAGGGCAAAGAGTAATGCTCAATGACGAGGACGTTTCAGACAAAATAAGAACGCCTGAGATATCCATGGGTGCGTCAAAGGTGTCTGCTATACCTGAGGTAAGAGAATTTCTGCTTGAACTTCAGAAGAATATCGCAAAGGAAAACAACATCATCATGGACGGCAGAGATATCGGCACTGTGGTTTTGCCAAACGCTGAAGTGAAGATATTCCTCACAGCCGCTCCTGAGGCAAGAGCAGAAAGACGTTTCAAGGAACTTCAGGAAAAGGGCGACAAGTCTACATATGACGAGGTATTGCAGGATATAATCCAGCGTGACTATAACGATACTCACAGAGAGATAGCTCCTCTCAAAAAGGCTGAGGACGCCGTTGAGGTGGATTCTACTGAGTTGACTCTTGAAGAGTCTGTTGAGGCTATCTACAAGGTAATAACTGACAAGACTAAAAAAAAAGAGCGTAAGATAAAAGAGATAATGCCTGTCAGACCTGTGAAAAAAGAACACAGGCTTGGTCATTTCCATATGTTTTGGTACACAGTGCTGAGATATATCGTTATCGGACTTTATCATCTGTATTTTAACATCACTTTCGAGGGTACGGAAAATATCCCAAAGGACGGCGGGAATATATTCGCTTCAAACCACAGAAGCTATCAGGACCCTGTTTTTATCGCACTGCCAACAAAAGTGCCGCTGTCTTATATGGCTAAGGAGGAGCTTTTTCATCAGAATGTGTTCTTCACTCTGCTTATAAAAGCGTTCGGAGCATTCCCTGTTACAAGAGGAAAGGGCGACACTCAGGTAATAGATACATCTATCGAAAAGCTTGAAAAGGGCAGAAACCTTGTCATCTTCCCTGAGGGAACACGTTCAAAGGACGGCAAGGTAGGAAAGGGCAAAACAGGCGTTGCATTGGTGGCGGCTGTGGCTCAGGTGCCTGTGGTCCCTGTTGGTATCAATTTCGAGGGCAAGCTCAAATTCAGAAAGCGTGTAGTTGTAAGATTTGGCAAGCCTATAGTGCCTGGCGAGATAGGCGTTACAGCTACCGACCCTCATTCTCTTAGGACTATCAAGAACGAGATCATGAAAAATATCACGGAGCTGGTACATTAAATGTTAACAAAGTGTAAAATTTGCGTTGCAAAGACCGCAGGTTTCTGTTTTGGTGTAGACAGAGCCGTAAAAATAGTGTATAATGAATTAGATAACCGAAATAATGTTGTAACGTTAGGCCCAATCATTCACAATCCAAACGTAGTTTCTGACCTTGAAGCAAAAGGAGTTTACTCCACCGATGTGGATAAGGTCACGAAAGACCAGACAGTTGTTATCAGATCCCACGGAGTTGGACTGGACGTGTATGAAAAGCTTGCAAAGGTAGGTGCGGAAGTAATTGACGCTACCTGTCCCTTTGTGGCAAGGATACACAAGATAGCAGCCGAAAAATCGGGCGAGGGATACGTTATTCTTATCGCAGGTGATGAGGCTCACCCGGAAATAATGGGTATAAGAGGTCATTGCAGCGGAGAGAGTTATGTGTTCAGTTCATGTGACGATTTTGAAAATTTGGTGAAAGAGAAAGATTTTTCGTCAAAAAAGGTTGCAATTCTGGCTCAGACAACGTATAATAAGAATATGTGGAGAAAGTGCGAAGAGCTTTTTGAGAGGTATCTGCCTGAGGCTGTGGTGTATAACACCATATGCAGTGCCACTTCTGAAAGACAGAAGGAGGCGGCGGAGCTTGCGAAGGCTGCCGACATAATGATAATAGTCGGAGGGCTGCACAGCTCCAATACTCACAAGCTTAAAGCCATATGCGATGAATATTGCAAATGTTGGCTTGTGGAGGACGCCGAAGGACTGAGGGCATGTGATATTGACTTATCAGGTGCAAAATTTATCGGGATTTCTGCTGGTGCATCGACGCCGGCTTATATAATCAAGGAGGTACAACAGACCATGAGTGAAATGTTGAACAATGTTGACGAAGAATTCAATTTTGAGGAGGAACTGGAAAAGACTCTGAAAAAAATACATACGGGAATGAAGGTTGAGGGCGTTGTCACCGATATCAATAACGGTGAAGTAGCCGTAGATATCGGAACAAAGCACACAGGCTATATTCCTGCATCTGAACTTACAGATGATCCTACTAAGAAGCCAGAGGATATCGTAAAGGTAGGCGACAAGATCGATCTGATCGTTCTTAAGACAAATGACCAGGAGGGTATCGTTACACTTTCTAAGAAGAAGGTTGACGCAGTTCTTGGTTTCCAGAAGATAGTTGAGGCTAAGGAAGCTGACGCTACACTTACAGGTACAGTTACAAACGTTGTTAAGGGCGGTGTACTCGTATCAGCTAACGGTGTTAAGGTATTTATCCCTGCTTCACAGGCAGCTCCAAGAAGAGATTTCGATCTTAACGATCTGCTCAAGCAGTCAGTAAGCTTCAAGATCCTTGAGGTAAACGAGGCTAAGCAGAGAGCAGTTGGTTCTATCCGTGCAGTAGCAAGAGAGGAAAGAGCAGCAGCTCAGGCTAAGTTCTTTGAGACAGCTCAGATCGGTTCTGAGGTAGAGGGTACAGTTAAGTCTATCACAGATTACGGCGTATTCGTAGATCTCGGTGGTGTTGACGGCCTTATTAGAAGAATGGATCTTTCTTGGAATAGGATCAAGCACCCTTCAGACGTTGTTTCCGTTGGCGATAAGATCACTGTTACTATCAAGGATATCGACAGCGAAACAAAGAAGGTTTCATTGACATATAAGAAGGCTTCAGAGAATCCATGGGAGATCTTCAAGGCTAACTATGAGGTAGGTCAGGTAGTTAAGGCTACTGTTGTTTCTATCACAAGCTTTGGTGCTTTTGCACAGATCATTGACGGTATCGACGGTCTTATCCACATCTCTCAGATCGCTAACCAGAGAGTAAACAATGTTGCAGATATCCTTTCTGTAGGTCAGGTAGTTGATTGCCAGATCACAGAGATCGATCTCGACAAGAAGAGGATCAGCCTGTCTATGAGAGCTTTGCTTCCTGCTGATGACGAGGCTTCTGAGGACGCTGAATAAGCAATAAAATTCATGGGGGCGAGTGATCGCCCTCGTTTTTTATTTTCAATGAAATAACGGCAGCTTTGTTCTGCCAAAAAATCCTTAGAAAAAACTAAAGATTTACCGAAAAGACTTAACTTTTTGATTCGTATGTGGTATAATAATATCAGATCAAATAAAGACGAAAGGTTAAATTTATGGATGAAATAAAAAACACGGCAGTGAAAAAACGCAAAAAGAAAAGATCCACTAATCCTGCTGTCAGAGTTCTCAAAATATTAGGCACAGCTTTGCTGTCGATATTCCTGATACTCATTATCACCTGTTCTATATTTGCAACAGTTCTGACTATTTACGTTCTTAACTTTGCAGATACCACAACAACTATCAGTCTTGACAAGACGGAAACAAGCAACATTTCGAGATTTTTGTCTGTCAACCCTGACTATGATGAAGATGATGAGGATTCACAGGAGTATGACCTTTATTATGCTCTGAAAAACAGCAATAAGCACGTTGTATGGGCTGATCTTGAGGATATCCCTCAGTATGTTCAGGACGCTTTTGTGTACACCGAGGACGAGAGATTTTATTCTCATGACGGCGTTGACTTCAAGAGAACGTTCGCTTCATTTGTCAATGTATTCATACCGATATACGGCGGCAGACAGATAGGTGGTTCGACTATCACTCAGCAGACTATCAAGAACATCACGGGTGATGACTCCAGAGATTCTATCCATGGTATCGAGCGTAAGATACGAGAGATCTTCCGTTCTATCAACGTGGAAAAGACCTACACAAAGGAAGATATCCTCCAAAGCTATCTTAACCTTGTGCCACTGACAACTCAGGAGTATGATATCATCGGAGTTCAGGCTGCTGCAAACTTCTATTTTGGCAAGGACGTAAAGGATCTTAACCTTGCTGAGGCAGCTTCACTTGCGGGTATGACAAGCTGGCCTGCTGCAAACAACCCATATGATAATATGAAAAACAACAAGCTCAGACAGAAGTATACGCTTGATCATATGCTCGATAACGGTGCAATTTCTGAGCAGGAATATAACGAAGCCCTCAACTATGAGCTTAAAATAACAGGCGATATAACCTACACAAGCTCAACTATCTATGAGGACGAAACAAAAGATCAGGGTCCGACATCTTATTTCATGGACGCTGCTATCAATCAGACTATACAGATAATCGCTGACTATTATGGCATTTCATGGGATGACGCTTCCGCAAGACTTTATGACGGCGGATTTACTGCATATACCACTGTTGACAGAAGTATGCAGAAGAAGGTGGAAAAAGAAATGCAGAAGCAAAGTAATTTCACCACCTATGAAATGAACAAAAAGGACGATACTCTGTGGTCAGGCTTTATCGCTATGGACTACCAAGGCAACGTTAAGGCTATCGTCGGCGGACGTGATAAGAAAAAGGAGTCGAGAGTTTATAATATTGCTACTGATGCCAAACGTTCACCAGGTTCTTGTATCAAGCCTATTGCGTCATACGCTCCAGCGCTGGATCAGGATCTTATGACATGGTCAACCCTGTTCACTGATGAGCCTATCACTATTAAGGTAAAGGGCAAGGACCAAAAGTGGCCTGTAAACTATTCTGAAACAGGCGACAGTGCAAACTGGTCTTATCAGCAGCTTACAACTGTAGAAATGCTCACAAGGTCGCTTAATACGCTTCCTGCACAGCTTATCAAAAAAATGACACCTGCTTATTCCTATAACTTCCTTAAGGAAAAGCTTGACATCACTACGCTTGCAGACTCCGACGCTGACTATTCACCAGTAACTGTCGGCGGTCTTACAAATGGTACTAAGCTTGAGGAGCTTGTGGGTGCTTATATGATATTCGGCAATGGCGGTAAGAAGTATGACGTTACCTACGTTTCAAAGGTAGAGGACGCTGACGGAAACGCTATCTATGAAAAGAGCGACGGATACAAGCAGGCTATCAGCGAGTCTACCGCTTACGTTATGAACAGAATGATGCAGAATGTTATAACTCAGCAGGACGGTACTGGTAGATATGCTAAGCTAAACAATACTGACCTTGTCGGTAAGACAGGTACTTCATCTGACTGGTTTGACCTCTCATTTGTAGGCTGTACTCCTGACTACGTTTCAGGTATCTGGATAGGTTATGAAAACTCTGCCACTATCCCTACGAACGAGTATCAGAATATCGGTGCGATTTGGAAGAACGTTTTTGGTGATATCGCTGAGAATGAGAAGCATAAGTCATTTGACAAGACTTTCAAAATGCCTGATACAGTTGAAAAGCTCACCTACTGCACAAAGACAGGTAAGCTTGCGTCAAATTCATGCTATAGCACGGCAACTGGATATTACAAGAAATCCAACGAGCCTGAGTATTGTAGCGGAAATCATTAAAATTAAAGCCTCCATAACTCTATGGAGGCTTTTTTGAAAGGAAATCATTATGGAAAATAAACTGCGAATGTGCGTTCCATGCCATTTCGGGCTTGAAAGCGTGCTTGCATATGAGATAAAAAAGATAGGCGGTGAAAATCTTACCACAACTGACGGCAAGATAAGCTTTGAAGGTGGCTTTGACGTGCTTGCAAAGGCAAATCTTTGGATCGCCACAGGAGAGCGTGTACTTATCGAGCTTGGCAGCTTTAGAGCAGAAAGCTTTGAACAGCTTTTTGACGGTGTTATGAATCTTCCGCTGGAGAACTTTATCGGCAGGGAAGACGCTTTCCCTGTTAAGGGTCATGCCCTTAATTCAAAGCTTCATTCTATCCCTGATTGTCAGAAGATAATCAAAAAAGCCTGCGTTAAAAGACTTGAAAAAGCCTATGGCATAAGCTATTTTGAGGAAACTGCGGCGAAACATCAGATACAGTTTGCTATCCATAAGGACATTGCGACTATCTATCTTGATACATCAGGTGTAGGACTTCACAAGCGTGGCTACAGAAGAAATTCCAACGACGCACCTATCAAGGAAACACTTGCCGCAGGTATAGTTGACCTTGCAAGAGTTCGTGCGGACTCAGTTGTGGTGGATCCTATGTGCGGTTCAGGTACATTTCTTATTGAGTCGGCATACAAGGCACTGAAAGTTGCACCTGGTCTGAGAAGAAATTTTGCGGCAGAGCAGTGGTCACAGATACCTGAAACAGCGTGGCGCAATGCAAGAGCCGAGGCTATGGACGCTATTGACAGGCAGGGTGCATTCAAGGCGTTTGGCTTTGATGTTGATGATATAGCGGTTGAGCTTACAAGAAACAACGCTAAAAAGGCAGGAGTAGGCTCAAAGCTTACAGTAAAACAGCAGGATATCTCAAAATACAGCCAGATAGAGGGTTCGATAACACTTGTCAATCCCCCATATGGCGAGCGTATGCTTGAAATAAAGGAAGCCGAGGAGCTTTATAAGAAAATGGGACAAAGACTTTGCCCGTCAAAGGAGAACCCATGCTATATAATCTCCCCACATGAGGAGTTTGAGGTGTTTTTCGGCAAAAAGGCTGACAAAAAGCGCAAGCTTTACAACGGCATGATAAAATGTAATCTGTATATGTATTTCAAGTGAGGTGCGTGGTGGGTTTGAAATTATCAGAACTTGACGGAATCGTATTCGATATGGACGGCGTTATTTTCGACAGCGAAGTAATAGGTCTTGAAAGCTGGGAGCGCCTTGGAAAGAAATATGGTCTGACCAACGTTCACGAAAATGCTATGAAGTGCATTGGCAGAAGCACTGTTGATACAATGGCTATCCTAGAAGCCGCATATGGTGACAAAGTGTCAATACCCGAACTTTATGACGAAGCAAAAGTCATTTGTGCAGATATTATCGCTGAGCGTGGTTTGCCTCTGAAAAGTGGAGCAAGGGAGTTGCTTTCTTATCTTAAAGAGCGTGATATAAAGGTAGGACTTGCTTCATCAACGTCTTACAAAGGGGTTATCAAAAATCTAAAGGGAGCAGGTCTGCTTGATTATTTCCATGTGATTATTGGCGGAGATATGATAAAACATTCAAAGCCACAGCCTGAGATATATTTACTTGCCTGTGAGAAGCTGGGAGTAAGGCCTGAGAAAACTGTTGCTGTAGAGGACTCTTACAATGGCATAAAGGCGGCTTACAATGCGAAAATGATACCAATAATGGTGCCAGATCTTATTGCACCGACAGATGAGATATTGTCAATGGTGTACAAGAAAATGGACAGTTTGGACGCTGTCCTTGAATATTTTAAAGCATAAACAAAACCCCTCGGCTTACCACCGAGGGGCTTTCATTTATGTCAGAAAGATTACTTTGTCATTGCTGCAACTTCGTCAGCGAAGTTCTCTTCCTTCTTCTCTACGCCTTCGCCTCTCTCGAAACGAACGTACTCAACAACGTCGATCTTGCCGCCAAGCTTCTTAGCTACAGACTCAACGTACTTGCCAACAGATACCTTATCATCCTTAACGAATGCCTGCTCAAGGAGGCAGTTCTCAGAATAGTATTTTCCGATCTTACCGTCAATGATCTTGTGCTTAACCTGCTCAGGCTTGTTAGCCATCTTAGGATCCTCAGCCATCTGAGCCAGCATGATCTCTCTCTCCTTGTCAAGAGCGTCAGCAGGAACAGCCTCTCTGTTCAGGTATGCAGGATTCATAGCAGCAACCTGAAGTGCACAGTCCTTACCAGCAGCAAGGAGCTCAGCATTGTCAGCTGCAATGTCAGAATCAAGCTTTACCATAACGCCGATGCTACCTGCACCGTGAACGTAAGGAACAAGAATGCCTTCCATTCTCTTGAATCTTCTGATTACCATGTTCTCTCTGATCTTGATGAACAGATCCTGAAGTGTCTCTTCAACTGTCTTGTCACCACCGCTGATCTTTGTTGCCTTAAGTGCGTCAACGTCAGCAGGGTTTGTCTCGATTACTGTATCAGCAACTGCTGCAACGAAAGCCTTGAACTCATCATTGTTAGCAGCAAAGTCTGTTTCGATGTTTACTTCAAGAACGCAGCCTACGTTGCCCTTAACTACAGCTGTGCAGATACCCTCTGCTGCAACTCTGCCGCTCTTCTTAGCCTGTGTAGCAAGTCCCTTTTCACGGAGAAGTGTTACTGCCTTTTCCATATCGCCGTCAGCTTCTACAAGAGCCTTCTTGCAGTCCATCATGCCAACGCCTGTTGCTGTCATAAGTTCTTTGATCTCTGCTACGGATACCTTACCCATTATTATTCCTCCTAGTGTTTTATATCGAAATAGGCAGACAAATATACTATAAATGCCTGCCTGAAATTTCAGCTCTTATTCAGCAGCCTCGTCAGCTTCTTCCACCTTATCTGCCTCTTCAGCGGACTCAGCGTCCTCACCCTGTCTGCCTTCGATTATAGCGTTAGCCATGCAACCAGCGATAAGCTTAACTGCTCTGATAGCGTCATCGTTACCTGGGATAACATAATCAACATCGTCAGGATCGCAGTTTGTGTCAACGATAGCTACTACAGGTATGCCAAGCTTCTTAGCCTCTGCTACAGCGATCTTTTCCTTTCTTGGGTCAACAACGAAAAGTGCGCCTGGAAGCTTCTTCATGTTCTTGATACCGCCCATGAACTTTTCAAGCTTTTCTATCTCAAGCTTCAGCTTAACAACTTCCTTCTTAGGGAGAAGGTCGAATGTGCCGTCCTTTTCCATTGTGTGGAGCTGCTCAAGTCTCTTGATTCTCTGCTGGATCGTCTTGTAGTTTGTCATCATACCGCCGAGCCATCTTGCATTTACATAATGTGCATTAGCTCTCAGTGCCTCTTCCTTGATAGAATCTCCAGCCTGCTTCTTTGTACCTACGAAAAGTACCTCTTCGCCATTAGCTGAGATGTCACGGATAAACATATAAGCTTCTTCAAGCTTCTTAACGGTCTTCTGAAGATCGATGATGTAAATTCCGTTTCTTTCTGTGAAAATGTATGGAGCCATTTTAGGGTTCCATCTTCTTGTCTGGTGACCAAAGTGTACACCAGCTTCAAGAAGCTGCTTCATTGATACTACTCCCATTGTAGTAACCTCCTGTTTGGTTTTAGATTTCTGCTTTTGCAGATGTTTTTATCCTCCGGACGGCTTTACTTGCTTTCACCTGTCTTACGGCAGGACCAACGGCAAAAACCTGTCCGTGCGAATTGCTTTAATATTATATCATATTTTCTATTTCATTTCAAGAGCTTCCGACAATTTATTTTAACAAATTTTCGATTTTTACAGTTCTGCTCTTTGTGCATACTGCACTATCGTTGAATTTTACAAGTATGGTATCTTCGCCGATAAGCTCGATATCCGAGCATTTTATGATAATATCCTCATCTCTGCCCATGATACCGAAAGCCCTTGGTTTGCCATAGACGATCAGTGAAACTATATTCGCTCTCTGAGTATCCATTTCTATATCATCAACATAGCCTATTTTCAGTCCTGTTCGCATATTGACGACCTCTTTATTTCGTAAGCTTGAAAAACTACATATCATGAAACCTTCCCCTTTCAAAAAAAGTGCATACCCTTTATAATAGGTATGCACTTTGGGGATCGTCCTATGTATGATCGTTTTTGTTTTTGTAATACATCTCCAACTGATCGTTATACAAATGCTTTATATATAAAGCTATGGTGTTTATGTACATTGCATTTGTAGGCTTTGTTCCGTTAGCAAGGCAACTTTCAAAAAGCATTTGCTTATCCACAGGCTTCATTTTTTCCCAGCCTGAAACTATAGCACTTCTTGTTGAGCGTTCAATAGCCGCAGTGCTTTTTCCATATTGTTTTTCAATGTCCTTATAAAGTTCGCCTATTTGTACTTTATTACCGCTATATTTGAATATAAGAAGAAATATCATGTAGTAGATATGGTCATATCCTGAATGCTTGCGGTTTATGCCCGTTGATGTTATGATCCTATGTATCTCCTTTGAAATATTCTGTCTAAGGATATCAGGATCGACAGGTATCCTTTTTAGCTTGTCAAGCATATAGTGGCATACGTTCTTAGCGTCGTATGGCATAAGTATGTGCAGAATATCATCATAATCGAGAAGAATACGGATCGTTTCTGTGTCATCATAAGTGTAGATGTTATATATTATGGGATAAATGTCATTTTCGTGAAGTATCTCACGAAAATGCAGAAGCTTTTTATATCCCAGCTTACAGCAGTCAATAACGATAACGTCAGGAGTATATTTTACTGCACCTATCTCAAGCTCTATTTCAGTATCACCACATATATGGATCTTTGTACCATTGCGTTTAAGTTCCTCGGTCAACAGTTTATGCTGGCCGTCATATGACTCGGAAATAAGGACCGAATAATCAGTCAGCATACACTTCAACTCCCTTATGACGATTTAACATAATAACTCCTATATTATTATATCAAATTTTTTGACTACAAGCAACTTTAATGGCACATTATTAATCAAATTGTTTCAAAAACGTGACCTTAATGTAATCATATATAACAAAAATATTCATAAATGTCGACTTAACGTATTGCGACAGACGTTAGATACTTTTCTTGATGTGTTCCAATGCACCTTTTTCAAGCCGTGATACCTGTGCCTGAGAGATGCCAATATTTTTTGCTACCTCCACCTGAGTTTGTCCTTTGAAAAAGCGCAGGAAGAGTATATTACGTTCACGAGGCTGAAGCTCGCTCATGGCTTGCTTCAATGAAAGCTCTTCAAGCCAGCTTTTATCGTCACAGGAGTCGCTCACCTGATCCAATACATAAAGAGCATCGCCGTTGTCAGAATACACAGGCTCATAGAGTGAGACCGGGTCGGTTATGGCTTCAAGGGCAATGACCACCTGACTAGGCTTTTCGGTGATAGTGTCTGCTATCTGCTCAACAGTAGGCTCTTTCTGGTTTTCACATATGAGCTGTTCTTTCGCCTGCATTGCTTTATAAGCAAGGTCACGGAGAGAACGGCTCACCCTCATGGGTTGAAAATCACGAAGAAATCTTCTCAGCTCACCTGCTATCATAGGCACAGCGTAGGTAGAAAACTTCACATCAAGAGAGGTATCGAAATTATCTATCGCCTTGATAAGCCCCACAACACCTACCTGAAAAAGGTCGTCAGGGGAGTCGCTTCGGCTCACAAACTTCTGCAAAACGCTCAGCACGAGCCTGAGATTGCCATTTATAAGCTCCTCACGGGCTTTTTTGTCGCCTGAATGGGCTTTTTTCAAAAGCTCCAGCTTTTCCGACTCTTTCAGCGTTTTAAGCTCATTGGTATTCACTCCGCTTATCTCAACTTTATTGTACTGCATCGCACGCTCCTGTTAAAAAGCAGCATTTTATGCTGCCGTGATAATATAATTATTACCTTTCGATCAGGAACTATACAGATATTTTTCAGGAAAATCTGACCATAAAAAATGCAGAGCCGTGTGACTCTGCATTAGTTCTATTCTTTTCTGTCGCTCTTGCGCTGATAGTAGACCGCTAGTATCGCTGTTATTATGGCTGATATGCAAAATGCCAGCAGAAGCTTGTTGGATATTTTTCTGTTTATGAAATTCATTGTAGGGTTGAGTATATCCAATATCCAGAATACAATGAACATTCCCGCAAGTATTATCGTGATATGTGGGAGAATTTTGCTTAGTCTTTTCATTTTTATCCTCCTATATAGATAATGTCGCTGAGGTCACGTCCACCGCCGTCAGGAGCGTTCACAATGCTTTTGTTGAAGTACATCATAGCGGACTTTCCACCGTCAAGATTGAACGCAGACATACAGCCCTCATCACTCATGATAGCCGCAAGCTCGCTGAGAGTTGCGCCCTTTGAGTAGCCTTCGTTTCTGCCGTCAACTGTCACGAAAATATAGTGGCCTGCCGACACACAGCCGATAGCTGAACGTGGATTTGCACTGTTGAGATATTTTGTTGTGTTGAACGTTTCAAGAACGTTGCCACTTCCGTCAAGAAGTGCAGGACCAAAGTTCCAAGCCTGCCATGCACCCTTTGCTATAACAGCGTCGCTGTCATATTCAGACGGGGAGTAGGTCTGCATTGTGCCGTCTGTGAACAGCACGCACACGTCTGCGTCGTTGACATCATCACGGTATTTTATACCGTTTCTTATAACGATACTGCGTTCTGAATTACCATAGAAATCACCGTTTATGGCGAAAAGAGCGTTGTTTTCCACCGCCATACTGAATACTGAGTCCTTGATGTTCTTACCGAATTCTCCGTCTGCAAAGGCGGCTTTTACCTCGCTTGCGCTTGTGACATAAACATCAGCTACAAAATAGGTTATCTTGTTGCTGCCCTCACCGATAGATTTTTTGTATACTGTCACCTGAGCATTGTCAGTTGAAGCCGAGCCAAGCTCCTCAGAGGTTATGGCACCGTTTGTTATACTGCTTATAGCGTTTTGGTCTGAACGATAGTCGGCAGTGTCCTGATTGCCCCAGTTTCTGTGGTTGGTCTGCTCAGTACGCAGTGTGGTTGTAGCCTTTTCTGCCTGCGGAGCTGTTGTGGTAACTGCAGGCTCGCTGTCGTCCTGCGCAGTGCTTTCTGCCTGCGAGTTGTCAGCCGCATTTGGCAGGGTGAAGCTACCCTCTGCGGAGCTGTCAACTGTTGCGATCACTTCTCCCTTTACTCCTGAACTTTGCGGCATAACGTAGTCAAAAAGCATGAATACGCCTATGGCTGCCGCTGTAAGCACAACGTCCGTTATGATCATTGCCCAGACAGGCATTGGCTTTTTTGTCTTATTCGTCAATTTTTCTTTCCCTCTTTCTGAAAACGAAACTTTTTTGCGCCGCCCAGCTTATAAAGAAAAGCAGCACTTCTATAAGTATTTTGCTGATATATTTGTTGTGTATGAGATATTTCACACATAGCTCTAGCATTATTGTGTTTGCAGCTAGTATTAATGCGGCAAGCAGAAAGTATTTTGCGGCTGTCTTTGCAATGCCTTCCTTATTTTTAAAGACGAATTTTTTGTTCATGGAAAAGTTGAAAATGGAGCTTATCACTCTTGCACATATGTTAGAAAACGCTACGTTCCCGCTTATCATTGCGAAAATGCTGTAGCAAATATAGTCCACGCAGAAGCTAAGAAGTGATGAGCATGAGAATTTCAGTATATCCTTGTATATTCTCCATGAGTCTTTGATAGGATTAAAATGTGATGACTCGTTTTTGCCAAGGTAAACTGTTTCGATAGGCACTTCATAGAATATTATGCCTTCTCTTGCACATTCAAGTAGCATATTCATCTCAAACTCATATCTGTCACCGCTTACCGACAGCATAAAAGGTATGAGCTTTGAGGAAAAGCCACGCAAACCCGTCTGCGTGTCGCTTACCTTTACTCCTGCGGCAAATGAGAAAACGAATTTTGTGATGTTGTTGCCGAATTTGCTTCGCAGTGGTATCTTTCCCGAAAATCTGCGACAACCCATAATAAGCTTGTCAGGGGAGCTTTTCAGGGCTTCCGACACCCTTATTATATCCTCCACCTTGTGTTGTCCGTCTGCGTCCGCAATGACGATGCCCACAGTATCGGCTTCATGTTCTTTTATGTATTCAAGTGCGGTTTTTATGCCACGCCCCTTGCCTTTGTTTATCTCATGGGTGAGAACTATGGCTTTTTTTGCGGCTTCGGCAAAAATCGGCAGCTTATCCTTGCCGCTGCCGTCATTAATGACAATTATATGAAAATCGGTCAATGAAGATATATCGTCAATAACAGCCAGCATTTTTTCATCAGGCTCATAAGCGGGTATCACCGCATAAAATCTATCTATCGCCAAGATATCTTCTCCTTTCATTTATCGTATGGTCTAAGTATATCACATATGCTTTAAAATTACAATAAAACTTCTGAAGAATTTATACATAGTTTATCTGTCGAAATTTTGCGAAAATGAAATTGTGTCAGTATTATTGACAAAATAATAAAAATGTCGTATAATAAAAGAAACAATAAAAAATGTACAAATTAATTCAGCAAACGGAGGATTTGATTTCATGGAATATAGAGTTCTTGAAACACGTTCAGCCGATATTCTCACTAAGTACTACAATAACGAGATAGACAGCTTTCTTAATGCCTGCCATGAAGACATTCTGTGGATAGGTCCTGCTGAGAAGCATGTGATACGCACCAGAAAGGCGCTTGTTGATGCTTTTTCGCAAGAAGAACACAAGCTTGAATTTGTGCTCAGCGACCTAAAGGTGTTTTCCATAGGTCTTACGGAATGTTCCTGCGAGGTCATAATGTTTTTCATTTTGGATACGATTTGGCCTGACAGCAGTGTTGGGAGAGCAGATCAAAGGATACAGTTTACATGGGTGAGCGAGAACGGCGAAGAAAAAATAAAGCTTTGTCACATTTCCAATGCCATTAAATATGATGAACGTGACAGGATATATCCTGTACATTATGAAGAAATATACAAGAAAAATGTCTGTTCAGGTGAAAGGCGTACAAAGAGAGTGATAGTAAATGGCGTAGACAGGTCGCTTGTTTTTCTGGATAGGTCATGGATAGCTTATGTGGAAAGCAGCGGCAGTCACTGCGTCATATATACCATTGACGGCTCATTTGAATCAGTGCAGAGCCTTAAGGTGTTTGAAAGACGATATAGGGATATGTTTGTGCGCTGTCATGAAAATTATCTTGTAAATCCTGAATATGTAAGTCGCATAAGCCGTTACAGAATAGAGCTTACATATGGCAAGGTGATCCCTATTTCTGAGAAGAATTACACTGCTGTGAAAACAAAATTATCCCATATAACATAAAAACTGGTGAACATTTTGCGTGTTCGCCAGTTTTTTAGTCAGCATATTTTTTCTAAATTTCGCCGTATGGATTTTATTATCCGCTTTTCAAGTCTTGATATGTAGGATTGGGATATACCGACTTCATCAGCGACCTGCTTTTGGGTCATTTCTTTTTTGCCTGAAAGCCCAAATCGCATTTTCATTATCTGCTTTTCACGAGGGCAGAGCTTTTCGATCTCCTCCAGAAGAAGCTGTTTCTCAACTTCGCTTTCTATGCCCTTGTTCACGGTGTCGTCATCGGTGCCTAGAATATCGGATAAAAGCAGTTCGTTGCCGTCCCAGTCAACATTCAGCGGTTCGTCTATGGATATTTCATTTTTATACTGATTTGATTTTCTAAGAAACATAAGTATCTCGTTTTCTATGCACCGTGAAGCATAGGTCGCGAGCTTGATGTTTTTATCAGGACAGAAGGTGTTTACCGCCTTGATCAGCCCTATAGAGCCTATTGAGATAAGATCCTCTATGCCTGTGCCTGTTGACTCAAACTTCTTTGCTATGTATACCACAAGCCTGAGATTATGCACGATAAGCAGTTCTCGGGCTTTTTTCGGGTCTGTTTTAAGAAGCTCAAAGGCTTTTTTCTCTTCCTCTTTGTTTAGGGGCGGCGGTAACGAATCTGCACCGTTTAGGTAATCTATAGTTTCGGGGTCGTCTGAAAACAAACGGCTCAGAAATCTGTTCAGCCCTAGAGCGAGTGTTTTAAGTGTGGTCATTTGTATTCCTCCTGTATTATCCCAGCAATGCGGGGTTGAATATAGCCCGTGATTTTCCGTTCAGCGAGGGCTTTATGCCCACATAGCACCTGACGTTGTGTACACGGTCTTTATCGTCGATTATCTTTACGCTCCCTGCGGCTGTTATGTGGATAATTCCCTCACCGCTGACAGTAGAGCAGGGGATAAGCCTGAAACCGCTTAGAGGGTCAGGCTCGTCACGGTCAAGGTCGTAGTGATAGAAAAGCCTGTCACAGCAGAAAACCACCACTGGCGTTCCTGTGAAGCTGTCGCAAAGCCTGTTCCCGCTGTCGCATATGGCAGGGACTTTCACTATACAGCCACCATTTTCGTATATGGCTTCGTATTTTGCGACCCTGTTGAAACACCTGCGTGTGATGTTCTCATAAAGACAGAGCAGACCATATGCTATACCGCAGGCAAGGGCAAGCTTAAATAGAGAGATGTCAAAATACACAGTGAGGTTTCTGAAAAAAATCACCTTGCTCCCTGATATCTGCCAAAGGGTCACCACTATACCCGTGAAAACTGCGTCCACTGCACAGTATATGATAAAGTATCGAAGTAGTTGCCAAGGGTCTTTACACCCAAAGGCTATAAGCACTGTGAATACCGCACTGACAAGCTTTATCACCACAATAAGAACTGCAGTGAAATATCCTCTGCTGTCTATAGCCATAACAAGCGACGAAAGTCCTCCCACTGAGCAAGCTGTCAACAGCCGCAGCGGACTTATGACCTTGTGACATATCCTGCCTGCCGCTTCCAGCATGATAAGCGTCATAATGGCGTTTGTCACAAGGAGTATATCTATGTAAATTTTCATGGCGTTCCTCCCTTTGATATTATGATAGCACTGCTTGGATGGAAAAATTGTCGCAATGGGGACAAAAAAAGATCCGCCCTCCCGAAATGGGAAAGCGGATAGCTTATTTGATATCAAATTAGTCAGCAAAGAAAACTGAGAAAGCCTTATATGCCATATAAGTGTCTATCTTCGAGGTTATCTCAAATGGTGCGTGCATTGAAAGCACTGGTACGCCAACGTCGATAACGTTCATGTCAAGGTTTGCGATATACTGTGCGACAGTTCCTCCACCGCCGCCGTCTACCTTGCCAAGCTCGCCTGTCTGCCAAACGATGTTGTGTTCGTCAAAGAGCTTTCTTACTCTGCCCACAAACTCAGCAGAAGCATCGGAAGTGCCTGACTTGCCTCTTGCGCCTGTGAACTTTGTGGCAACAACGCCGTAGTTTATCTGTGATGAGTTTCTTATCTCGAACGGCTCTGAGAATGTTGGGTCATATGCCGCATTTACGTCTGCTGAAAGGCACTCGGAAGCAGAGATAACGTTTCTGCCCTCAAGTCCGTATACCTTTGCAAGGTCAGCAATGAAGTATGGCAGATATGAGCTGTTAAGTCCTGTGTTGCCGTCACTTCCTGTTTCTTCTTTGTCTGTGAGTATGGTCATGCAGGTCTTTTTAGGGTCTTTGCATTTGAGGATAGCCTGCAAAGCTGTGTATGCACAAACTCTGTCGTCCTGACCATAAGAGCCTACCATGCTTCTGTCAAAGCCAACGTCCTGTGCCTTGAATGCAGGAACAGCTTCAAGCTCTGCGGAAACGAAATCGTCCTCTACGATGCCGTATTTCTCGTTAAGGATAGCCATTATGTTGAGTTTTACCTTGTTTGAAACAGCGTCATCTCTGAATGGTCTGGAGCCTATGAGCAGATTAAGCTCCTCGCCCTTGATGAGCTGTGGAGCAGGTCTTTTCATCTGAGCGTCTGCAAGGTGCGGCAGGATATCAGTTACACAGAAAACAGGGTCGTCCTTGTCCTCGCCGATATTTACTGTAACGCTTTCGCCGTCAGCCTTTATAACAACGCCATGAAGTGACATTGGAACAGTTGTCCACTGATATTTCTTTATGCCGCCGTAATAGTGTGTTTTGAACAGGCAAAGCTCCTTGTCCTCGTAAAGTGGGTTCTGCTTAAGGTCAAGTCGTGGTGAGTCGATATGAGCGGCAGCAAGTCTGATACCCTTGTCAAGACCGTCCTTGCCCATAACTGTAAGTATGATAGCCTTTCCTCTGTTTACAAAATAGAACTTGTCGCCGGCGTCATACTTCTTGCCCTTTTCATAAGGCTTGAAGCCTGCTTTTTCAGCCTGAGCCACTGCCTCGATAACAGCCTCACGCTCTGTCTTTGCAGTGTTCAGAAAGCTTTTATAGCCCTCGCAGAACTTGTCTGCCTTTTTGAGCTTTTCTTCGCTAAGGCGAAGTCCACCGTTTTTCTTATCCGAAAGAAGCTTTTCTGCAAGCTTTTCGCCCTCGGACTTTTCTTTCTTCTTGTTATCCATTGTAAAGTCCTCCTTTTAATGTATTCTTATTGAAACTGCGTTACAATGGGCGGACACTGTTCGCCCCTGCGCATGGTTTTGCTTAACTGTTTTCTGTAATATCCCCATGACTGCTGAGTATATCCTTATAATTGTCATAGGCTTTGCGTATCTTGCGCACATAGTTTGAAGTCTGGTCATTTTCGTCAGGTATGTCGCTGACTTTGAAATTGTCAGGGTCAACAGTGCCGTTTTCTATCCAACTGTCAACAAGATTCATTCCGCAGTGATATGCCGCCGCTGTCAGCTCTACAGAGCCGTCATACTTTTCCATAAGATAGCTGAGATAATATGTGCCATATTGGATATTAAGTTCAGGGTCGAACATATCGTCATAGGTGTTGTCACGCTGATCGTCAAGGCGATATTTTATCCAATCGTATGCGTCCTCCATAAGCTGCATAAGACCTCTGGCACCCACTGATGAAACAGCGTCCTTATTAAAGCCGCTTTCCACTTTTATTACAGAGAACACAAGCACAGGGTCGCACTTGTACTTGGTGCTGTATCTTATTACATACTCCTCATAATCTGTAGGATATGAAAAAGAGTTCGGAATATCCTTTGCCTTGTTGATTATCTGCTCGTGATAAAGATATGTGAGCCAGCCTATACCGCACAGCAGAAGTATGACTGCTATGAGTACGGGACCTTTTTTTATGTGCCTTTTCTTTTTACGCCTGCTGTTTTTTCCATTAGCCGCCATTATATCTTTCCTTTATTGTTTCTATGACCTCACAGGTCTTTTGAAATGTGTCATTCACAGAGCCGTTGTTCTCAATGACGAAATCGCTGTGAGCCTTGAAAAATTCCATAGTATGCTGAGAAGAAAAACGCTTTTTTGCAAGCTCCGCCGAAATGCCGTCCCTTTTGGTTATCCTTTCAAGCCTTATGCCAAAGTTTGCCACAACGCTTACGATAACGCTGCAAAGCTTATCCGCACCTGCTTCAAAAAGGGTCGGTGCGTCAAGAAGAACAAACTCGCTCTCTGTGGCGTTTATCTTTTCGTCAATAAGCTTGTTTATAAAAGGGTATATGGTATCATTGAGCATTTGAAGCTTATTCTTATCTGAAAAAACTATCTCCCCGAGCTTCTGTCTGTCAAGAGAATAGTTCTCGTCAAAGCAGCTTGGGAAAAGCTTTGCAAGCTCTTTACAGCATTCGCTCCCTGCCTGTGTGACTTCTCTTGCAACAAGGTCGCAGTTTATTATCTCAAAGCCATTTTCTCTGAAAGCGTCCGATATAGTTGTCTTGCCTGCACCGCTTTGACCTGTAAGCCCTACTACTGTTTTTTTCACAGTTTCACCACCTGAAAGCCTGCGGCTCTTAAAAGTCGGTTATACACTGCAAGCCCCACGCCGTCTTTGTTAGGACAGCGTGCAAAAACTTTCTTTGCACCTATATCGTCAAGTTCTCTGAGAACGTCAAAAAGTTCTTTTGCCTGTTCCTCTTCATTTGCGCCATAGCAGATATGCGGGATATCAAGCCCATCACAATCGCTGTCAGTGAACACCATAAGCGTGGTGTCCTTATCGCCGTGTGCCTTTACATAATCTCTGAAAGCCTCAAGACTGCTGTCAATGATAGTCACATCAGCCTTTGGGGCATAGTGCTTGTATTTCATTCCCGGTGAGCGAACTTTTACGTTCTCACCCAGCTTTTCCAAAACGCCCTTGTCGATAAGAACGTTCGGGGTGATCTCCATTAGATCCTCGGCTGAGATAAATCCCGGTCTGAGAAGTCTTATTCCGTCCTCGCCTTCAAAGCTTATAACAGTTGACTCAACGCCCACTCCGCAAGCTCCGCCGTCTATTATGGCAGGTATCCTGCCGTGCATATCGTTAAGGACGTGCTGTGCTGTTGTAGGCGACGGGCTTCCTGAAAGGTTTGCTGACGGTGCGGCGATAGGGAAGCCGCAGGCTGAGATAAGCGCTCTTGCCACCTTATGTGACGGCATTCTTATGCCCACTGTGTCAAGTCCTCCGCTCGTTACCATTGGTATCTTTTCAGACTTTGGCATTATCATTGTGAGAGGTCCTGCCCAAAATTTTTCTGCGCACTTTACAGCAAGGGGCGGTATCTTATCCACAAGTCCCTCAAGCTGAGAAATGTCAGATATATGCACTATTAGAGGATTGTCGGCAGGTCTGCCCTTTGCGGCGAATATTTTTCTTACAGCCGCTTCATCAAAAGCGTTCGCCGCAAGACCATATACAGTTTCCGTCGGCATACCAACGACTTCACCCTGTGAGAGCAGCTTTGCGGCATATGCTATGCTGTCCTCGTCAGTGCCAAGTATTTTTGTGTCAAACATTTTTTATTCTTCTTCCTGACTTGCAAGCTTGGCAGCCTGATCGGCTGTTGCAAGTGCATCGATTATTTCATCAAGTGCGCCGTTAAGCACCTGTTCAAGTCTGTAGATAGTAAGACCGATCCTGTGGTCGGAAATTCTTCCCTCAGGATAGTTGTAAGTTCTTATTCTTTCGGATCGGTCACCTGTTCCCACCTGTGAACGTCTGTTGTCTGCGATCTCCTTGTTCTGTGCCTGAACTTTCTGGTCAAGGAGTCTTGAACGGAGAACTTTCAGAGCCTTTTCCTTGTTCTTGAACTGTGAACGCTCGTCCTGACACTCAACTACCATGCCTGTAGGCAGGTGAGTTATTCTGATAGCGGAAGATGTCTTGTTGATGTGCTGTCCGCCTGCTCCTGATGAACGGAAAACGTCTATTTTCAGATCTTTTTCTTCGTTAAGGTCAAGCTCCACTTCGTCAGCCTCTGGGAGGACGGCAACTGTAACAGTAGACGTGTGAACTCTGCCCTGTGACTCAGTTTCAGGCACACGCTGAACTCTGTGTACTCCGCTTTCATATTTCAGTCTTGAATATGCTCCCTCGCCTGATACGCTGAAAGTTATTTCCTTATAGCCACCAAGCTCTGTTTCGTTGGCGTTCATGACTTCTATGGTCCAGCCCTTTGAAGCGGCATACATTGAATACATTCTATAAAGAGAGCCTGCGAACAGCGCAGCTTCCTCACCGCCTGCTCCGCCTCTTATCTCTATGATAACGTTACGCTCATCGTTAGGGTCTTTCGGCAGCAGGAGAAGCTTAAGCTCTTCTTCAAGCTTAGCCATATCTTCCTTGGATTCCTCAAGCTGCATCTGCACCATTTCCTTGAAGTCCTTATCCATTCCGCCTGCGTCAAGAAGTTCAAGAGCCTCGTCATTGGCAGCCTTTGCCTTTTTGTATTCACCGAACTTTTCAACTATCGGCGTAAGTGTCTTGTATTCTTTCATAAGGCTCGTATACAGTGAGGTGTTGTTTACAGTTTCAGGCTGCATGAGCTTTTCGTTTATTTCATTGAATTTATCTTCGAGTGCTTTGAGTTTTTCAAACATAGTTATATTCTCCTGTCATTTTTATTTCATATCATACATTTGTTATATATCATAAATTGCGAGAATAGCTATGACTCAGCCTCTCTGATAATAGTTTTTACGTTCTTTTCGGCTTTGCTGCGTACTATCATGAACTCTCGTCCGCAGCCCTCGCAGCGCAGCTTGAAATCCATGCCTGAGCGCAGAACTATCATTCTGTTACTGCCGCAGGGGTGACTTTTCTTCATTACAAGAATATCGCCTTTTACAATATCCATTTTGCACCACTTTCCTTTCATAAAAGGTGAAGCAGAGCGAATACTCTGCCCATACATCGTTATTATAACACATTTCTCCCTTTATTGCAATAGCGGAGAGGGCGGTTTTATTGCTGTACAAATATTATAGTCCATATATTTGATTTTTGTTGCATTGTTACAAAAATGACATTATAAGAAGCTGAATTTACAAAATGTTCATTGAATAGCTTTTGGAAAAGTGTTAATATTAGATTGTTCAAATTTGAAATATCTAATATTGGAGGTTTGACAATGAACGATAATATGACAACAGCAACGCATATGTTTGATCATTCAAAGAAGCTTGCGGAAGCATATGAAAAAGTCATGCAGCCCCTTTGTAAAAAGCTCGATATGCCAAAGACGGCGCTTGACGTGCTCATGTTCCTTGCGAACAATCCTGAGTTCAACACAGCGGGTGATGTGTGCAGATACAGGAATATCAAGGCGGCACTTGTGTCTTTCCATGTAGAAAAGCTTGTGGAAGCAGGCTTTGTTGAAAGGCAGGCGGTAAAGGGCGACAGAAGAAAATGCCGTCTGGTTTGCACAGAAAAGGCCCAGCCTGTTATAAAAGAGGGCAGGGAGCTACAAAAAAAGTTTGCACAAAAGCTTATCGCTGGCTTTTCGGACGATGACATGGCACATTTCAGAAAATGCCTGCATATCGTTAGCGACAATATAGACAGCATTCTTAAAGAATGTTTGTAGAAGGAGGTAGCAACTATGATAAAACTGCTTAAAAAGATGGGCAAGCGTGAGGTGCTTATGGCTGTTCTCTGTACGATCCTTGTGCTGGGACAGGTGTATTTTGACCTGACACTGCCTGACTATATGACAGACCTGACCATGATGCTCAACACGGCAGGCAGTGAAACTTCCGATATCCTGAACGTCGGACTTAAAATGCTGGGCTGCACCCTTGCAAGTGCCGCTCTTGCTATCGGCTGCGGCTATCTTTCCGCAAAGACTGCCTCAGGCTTCAGCTACACTGTAAGAGAAAAGCTTTTTAACCACGTTATGGATATGGGAAGCGAGGAGATGCAGGACTTTTCCATACCTAGTCTTATAACAAGGACAACAAACGACATTACACAGATACAGATGATAATATCAATGGGCTTGCAGATGATAATAAAATCTCCTATCATGGCGGTTTGGGCTGTTATAAAGATACTTGGCAAGAGCTGGGAGCTTTCAGCGGTGACTGCGGCGTTCGTTGTGGTGATATGCGTATTCGTTCTTGCAGTTATGGCGACCTGCATACCGAGATTCCGTATCGTTCAGAAGCTAACTGATAAAATAAACCGTGTGGCAAGAGAAAATCTCACAGGCATAAACGTTGTCCATGCTTTCAATGCTGAGAAATATCAGAACGACAAGTTCGATGTTCCAAGCAAGGATATGATGAACACACAGCTCAAAAACCAGAGAATGTTCGCACTTATGATGCCAGTTATGAATATCGGAATGAATGGTCTGACCCTTGCTATCTACTGGCTTGGAGCAGTGCTTATCCAGCAGATAGCCCTGACGGCTGTTCAGGACAGGATAACGTTTTTCAGCAACGTGGTGGTATTCAGCACATATGCCACATACGTTGTAATGTCATTTATGATGCTCGTTATGATATTCATGATGCTCCCTGCGGCTCAGGTATCTGCAGAGCGTATCAACGAAGTGCTTGAGCGTGACGTGAACATAAAAGAGGGAAGCGTCGGCGAGGGAAGAGAGCAGGGTACTGTTGAGTTCAAAAACGTTTCTTTCAGATATCCTCATGCCTCTGAGGACGAGCTGAGCAACATAAGTTTCAAGATAGAAAAGGGTCAGACCCTTGCCATAATCGGCGCAACAGGAAGCGGCAAGACAACGCTTATAAGCCTTATACCAAGATTTTATGACGCAACAGAGGGCGAAGTCCTCGTGGACGGCGTAAACGTAAAAAACTACAAGTTTGACACCCTTTATGACAAGCTTGGATATGTCACACAGAAGGCTGTGCTTTTTGCAGGAAGCATAAGAGAAAATGTTTTCTTTGGAGAGAGTGCCGCTCCTGAAACTGACGAGGAGCTTAAAAACGCTATCGAGCTTTCTCAGGCGGAGGAGTTTGTGAATAAGCTTCCTGACGGCACAGAGCATATGATATCTCAAATGGGCAGGAACGTTTCAGGCGGACAGAAACAGCGTTTGTCTATTGCAAGAGCGCTTTCAAGAAAGCCTGAGATACTTGTATTTGATGATTCTTTCTCAGCCCTTGATTACAAGACAGACGCAAAGCTCAGAGAGGGTCTTAACGAGAAACTTAAAGACACGACAAAGATAATCGTCGCACAGAGAATAAGCACTATCCGTCACGCAGACAAGATAATAGTCCTTGACCGTGGCGAAGCCGTGGGCATGGGTACTCATGATGAGCTTATGAAAAATTGCGACGTATACAAAGAGATAGCACTTTCACAGCTTAGTGCGGCAGAGCTTGCATAGAAAGGGGGACTGCACAATGAGAAAATACGAAAAGTCTAGTAAGGGCGAAATGGCGTCCGCTATGAAAAAAATAATAGAGTATATGAAAGGCAGTGTAGGTATCGTTGCCGTGGCATTGGTTCTTGCGGCGCTTGGTGCGGTGCTGACTATTATAGGGCCTGACAAGGTGGGCGAGATAACCGACCTTATAGCAGACGGACTTATGACAGGCATTGACCTTAAAGCGGTGGCAAGGGTAGGAATTTTCCTTGGAGCGATATATATTTCAAGCTCGCTTTTTACCTTTATTCAGCAGTATATAATGGCGACAGTCACCCTGAAAATGTCATACAGAATGAGAAGCGACCTTTCAAGAAAGATAAACTGCGTTCCACAGAAGTATTTCAACTCACATTCACAGGGTGATATACTCAGCCGTATCACAAATGATGTATCAACTTTACAACAGGGTCTTACAAACAGTCTTCCGACCATAATCAGTGCAGCGGCACAGTTTGTGGGCTGTCTTATAATGATGTTCGTTACAGAATGGCGACTTGCACTCATCTCACTGTTCATCACATTTTTGGGACTTTTCCTGATAGTTTTCATAATGTCAAAGTCACAGAAATTCTTCCTTGACAGACAGGAAAGCCTTGGTAAGCTCAACGGCTATGTTGAGGAGATGTATTCAGGTCACGAGGTAGTAAGGATATCCCGTGGAGCAGATAATGTAAAGGAACATTTTGGTGGACTTAACGAGGCGGTATACAACGCAAACTGGAAGTCACAGTTTCTTTCAGGCATGATGCAGCCGCTTATGAACGTTATCGGAAATATTGCATACGTTGCAGTATGCGTGTTCGGCTCAGTGCTTGCACTTAACGGCACTATAAAGTTCGGCGTTATAATCTCATTTATACTTTATGTAAGACTTTTCACATCTCCTCTTGGTCAGATAGCTCAGGGCATGACAAATATGCAGACAGCTTCCGCCTCGGCTCAGAGAATATTTGACTTTATCGAAAGCGAGGAACTTTCAGACGAGAGCGACAAGAGCAGTGAAGTCCCTGAGGTAAAGGGCAATGTAAGCTTTGAAAATGTTCGTTTCAGCTATCCTGATACTCCTGACAAGGTGATAATAAAGAACTTCTCCGCAGAGGTAAAGGCAGGTCAGAAGGTGGCTATCGTCGGACCTACCGGTGCAGGTAAGACCACAATGGTAAATCTGCTTATGAGATTTTTCGAGATAAATAGTGGAAGTATCTCCATAGACGGCACGCCTATATCACAGCTCAGCCGTGAAACGGTGCACAATATGTTCAGCATGGTTTTGCAGGACACATGGCTTTTTGAGGGCACTGTAAGAGAAAACCTTGTTTACAACATGGAGGGCATAAGCGACGAGTCCCTTGAAAGAGTGTGCAAAGCCTGCGGTCTGGATAAGTTCGTTCACACTCTGCCAAATGGCTTTGATACAGTGCTTTCTGAAAGCGTGGCTATATCAGCAGGACAGAAACAGCTTCTCACTATCGCAAGGGCAATGCTCCAGAATGCGCCTATGCTCATACTTGATGAAGCAACATCTTCTGTCGATACGAGAACGGAGCTTCTTATCCAAAGGGCAATGGATAAGCTCACAAAGGGCAGAACGAGCTTTGTTATCGCACACAGACTTTCGACTATCAAAAACGCAGACCTGATACTTGTTATGCGTGACGGCGACGTTATCGAAAGCGGAAACCATGAAACTCTTATGGCAAAGGGCGGATTTTATGCCGAACTTTATAACAGCCAGTTTGATCAGGCTTCATAAAGCAGGCTTTTATATGCAAAGCACACGGCTTTTACGACTGTGTGCTTTGTGCTTTTTTTACTAAAATGGGTGTGACAGTGGTGTGGCTGTATTGAAAAATGACAATAAAGTGTATTTTATTTCTTAAAATCAGATATTTCACTTGACTAATCCGTATTAAAATGGTATGATAAATATGTATTTTTATAAAATATATTATTTGCAGAAGGATTGATATATAATGAAAACACCATTTATAACCAAGGAAAAGGCTGAGGAGATAATCAAGCAGTATCCTACGCCTTTTCATATCTACGACGAAAAGGGTATCAGACAGAGAGCCAGAGATCTTTACAAGGCATTTAGCTGGAACAAAGGCTTCAAAGAGTATTTCGCTGTAAAGGCTACTCCTAACCCATTCATTTTGAAAATACTCAAGGAAGAGGGCTGCGGCGTTGACTGTTCTTCTCTTACTGAGCTTATGATGAGCGACTGCTGCGGATTCAGCGGAAGCGACATTATGTTTTCTTCAAA
Organism: Ruminococcus sp. RTP21198st1_G1_RTP21198_201120; assembly: GCF_040924265.1. Lineage (NCBI taxonomy): Bacteria > Bacillati > Bacillota > Clostridia > Eubacteriales > Oscillospiraceae > Ruminococcus > Ruminococcus sp. RTP21198st1_G1_RTP21198_201120. Next base: position 168,668 of record NZ_JBCOMH010000002.1, on the reverse strand, counting down.
CGTAACTCCAAAGGCGGATTTTCTCAAGGCAAGAGAGCTTGGCGCTTATATCAACCTTGACGATTTCACTCACATAGATTATCTTGACGACCTTTGCGGTATTCCTGAAACTATCTGCTGCCGTTTCAATCCGGGCGGACATTTCGAGATAGAAACTCAGATAATGGACAACCCTGGTGAGGCTAAGTACGGCTTCACAAGAGAGCAGCTTTTTGAGGGCTTCAAGATACTTCAGCAGAAAGGCGCAAAGCATTTCGGACTTCACGCTTTCCTTGCTTCAAACACTGTTTCAAACGCTTATTATCCAAAGCTTGCAAGAATACTTTTCGAGCTTGCTGTTGAACTTCATGAAAAGACGGGTGCAGACATCAAGTTCGTAAACCTTTCAGGCGGTGTTGGCATAGCATATGAGCCTGACAAGCCACAGAACGATATCTTCGCTATCGGCGAGGGCGTTCGCAAGGCATTTGAGGATATAATGGTTCCTGCTGGTCTTGGGGACGTTGCTATCTTCACAGAGCTTGGCAGATATATGCTCGCTCCGTTTGGTCATCTCGTTGCTACCTGCACACATCATAAGCATACTTATAAGGAGTATGTTGGACTTGATGCTTGTGCCTGCAACCTTATGCGTCCTGCTATGTACGGTTCATATCATCACATTACAGTTCTTGGCAAGGAGAATGCTCCGTGCGACCACAAGTATGACGTGACTGGCGGTCTTTGCGAGAACAACGATAAGTTTGCGATCGACAGAATGTTGCCTGAGATAGACACAGGCGACATCATCGTTATCCACGACACAGGCGCACACGGCTTCTCAATGGGTTATAACTACAACGGAAAGCTCCGTTCAGCAGAGATACTTCTCCACGAGGACGGCTCTTTCGATATGATAAGACGTGCCGAAACTCCTGCTGACTATTTCGCAACATTTGATTTCACTGATATTTTCGATAAATATACAAAGAATAATAAGTAATGACGCTTAGATCCACAGGGAATTTCTCTGTGGGTCTTGCTGTTTTTGGGCGTTTGGTGAGCAAATATTAAAAAAATCGGAATTTATGTGATTTTTGCTTGCAAAATAGTATGAGATGTAGTATAATATTAAATTGAATTGGTGTATTTTTGCACCTAAGGCGTTGCCTTAATATTAAGAAAGGTCAGGGATTATATATGGATTTGAACATGGTCAAGTATCTGGCAGAGCTTAGCAAGCTGGAATATTCCGATAAAGAGCTTGCAGCCACAGCCGAGCAGATGACTGATATTATTGATCTTATGGATACCGTAAAGGAAATCGACATTACCTATGACGATCTCAAGGACAATCATGATGTTTACCTCAACGATCTGAGAAAAGACGAGGTCATCGAATCTATGCCTACTTCAAAGGTCCTTTCAAATGCAGTGAATACAAACAACTGCTTTGTAGTGCCTAAGGTCGTAGAGTAAATTTAACAGGAAGGTAGTGTGAAATTTGGACGTTTCTTCAATGAAAATCCGTGATATGCGTAAGGCTCTTGACAGTAAGGAAATTTCCGCTAAAGAGCTTGCACAGACATATTTTGAGAGAATAAAGAAATATGACGATAAGGTAAAGAGCTTTATCACTGTTACAGAAGAAAAGGCTCTGGAGCAGGCTGAAAAGGCTCAGGGCGTTATCGATAAGGGCGAAGCAAAGGCTCTCACAGGAATACCTGTGGCAGTAAAGGACAATATTTGTACAGAGGGCGTAAAGACCACCTGTGCGTCAAAAATGCTTGAAAACTTTGTTCCGCCTTATAATGCGACCGTTATGGAAAAGCTCGACGCTGAGAATATCGTAATGCTCGGCAAGACTTCTATGGACGAGTTCGCAATGGGAGGTTCTACACAGACCTCCGCTTTTGCAAAGACAAAGAATCCTTATGATCTTGACCGTGTACCTGGCGGCTCATCCGGCGGATCTGCTGCGGCTGTCGCTGCGGGACTTGCTCCTGTTGCTCTTGGTACTGATACAGGCGGATCTATCAGACAGCCTGCTGCTTTTTGCGGCGTAACAGGTATCAAGCCAACATACAGCAGAGTTTCAAGATTTGGTCTTGTGGCTTTCGCATCATCTCTTGACCAGATAGGCTCTATCGGTCTTGACGCTCATGACTGCGCTATCCTTCTTAACGAGATATGCGGCTATGACTTCCATGACGGCACAAGCTCAAAGCTTGAAGTGCCTGACTTCACCGCAAAGATAGGCGAGTCAATGAAGGGCATGAAGATAGCACTCCCTAAGGAGTTCTATGCAGAGGGCATCAATGATGAGGTAAAGGCTGCCGTTTTAAAGGCTGCTGAGGAATATAAGGCAATGGGCGCTGAGCTTATCGAGTGTTCTATGCCGTCGCTTAAGTATGCTGTTCCTTGTTATTATCTTCTTGCCTGCGCTGAGGCGGCTTCAAACCTGTCAAGATATGACGGTATCAAGTATGGTCACAGAACGCTCACAGCCGACAGCTATGAGGAGCTTATAATCAAGTCACGTTCAGAGGGCTTCGGCGAGGAAGTAAAGAGAAGAATACTTCTTGGAAACTACTGCCTGTCAAGCGGATATTATGACGCTTATTATAGAAAAGCAATGGCTCTCAGACAGCTTATAAGAAAAGAATACAACGATATATTCGAGAAGTGCGACGTTATTCTTACGCCGACAACTCCTGCTGTTGCATACAGCCCTGAGATGACTTCCGACCCTGTTCAGATGTATCAGGCTGATATATGCACAGTTACAGTAAATATTGCAGGTCTGCCTGCAATATCAACTCCTTGCGGCTATGACAGCAAGGGTATGCCTATCGGTATGTCTGTTATAGGCAGAAAGTTCGACGAGGCAACTATCATCAAGACTGCCGACGCATATGAAAAGGGCTTCAAGCCTGTTGCGCCAAAGCTTTAAGGGAGGTAAGACAAATGGAAAAATGGAGAACGGTCATCGGCCTTGAGATCCACGCCGAGCTGCTTACCAAAACTAAGATCTTTTGTAACTGCTCCGCTGAGTTCGGAGGTGCGCCAAATACAAGATGCTGTCCTGTATGTACAGGTATGCCTGGTACTCTGCCTATCATCAATCAGCAGGCTGTAGAGTATGCTGTAAAGGCAGGATATGCGCTCAACTGCGGCATCAATAAGTTTTCAGTATTCGACAGAAAGAACTACTTCTATCCTGACCTGCCAAAGGCATATCAGATATCACAGCTTTACAGACCTATCGTAGGTCCTGGATATGTGCCTATCGAGGTGAACGGTCAGAAGAAGAACATCAGAATAAACCATATCCACCTTGAGGAAGACGCCGGTAAGCTCGTTCATGACGCTTTCAACGGAATCTCAATGGCTGACTATAACAGATGCGGTATCCCGCTTATCGAGATAGTTACTGAGCCTGATATAGCTTCAGCAGAAGAAGCAATGGCTTTCGTTGAGCAGATATCTCTGCTTTTACAGTATGCAGGCGTTTGCGACTGTAAAATGGAGCAGGGCTCACTGAGATGTGACGTTAATATCTCTCTTATGCGTCCTGACGCTACTGAGTTCGGCACTCGTGCGGAGATAAAGAACATCAACTCTATCAAGTCTGTTGGCAGAGCTATCAAGTATGAGGAAAAAAGACAGGCGCTTCTTCTTGAAGCAGGCAAAAAGGTCGTTCAGGAAACAAGACGTTACAACGCAAACAGAGATAAGACAACTTCAATGCGTACAAAGGAAAACGCTAACGATTATCGTTATTTCCCAGAGCCTGATATTCTTCAGGTAAACCTTACAGACGCTCAGCTTGATGAGATAAAGGCTAAGCTGCCTGAAATGCCAAGCAGCAGATTCAAGAGATACACTGAGGAATACGGTATTTCTGAGATAGACGCAAAAACGCTTATCCAAACAAAGATAATCTCAGATTTCTTTGAGAATGCACTTAAGAGATATAACAATCCTAAGAGCGTGGCTGTGTTCATTCTCGGCGAGTTTATGAGAAGAGTAAATCTGGGCGAGATAGATATAAACAATATCAGCTTCACACCTGAGGAGTTCGCTGAGCTTGTTGAAATGGCTGATACAGAGAAGGTATCAAAGAACGACGCTAAGACCGTGTTCAGAGCAATGGTAGAAGAGGGCGGCAAGCCTATGGACATTGCAAAGAGCAAGGGTATGATAATCACTGTAGATACTGCAAAGGTTGAGGCAGGCGTTGACGAGATACTCGCTGCAAATGCCGCACAGGTAGAGCAGTATAAGAACGGTGAAACAAAGGTATTCGGCTTTATCATGGGTCAGTGTACAAAGGCTCTCAAGGGCGTTGCTACACCTAAGATAATCAAGGAAATTCTTGAAAGCAAGCTGAAAGCTGCCGCTGCAAGCGTTGCTTCTGACGCAGAGAAGAAAGAGGACGTAAAGGACAACGTTATCGACACTTCAAAGCTCACGAAGTATGAGAACGCTGATAAGTATGTACCTGAAAATGACGGCAAAATGCTTATGATAGATACGGCTGACGTCAAGAAAGAGTTTATGCTTGCTGACGCTAAGGCTAACATGGGCAAGGAAGTTGAGTTCTCAGGCTGTGTTCATAGAATAAAGAACATGGGCAGCATTGCGTTTATCGTTGTAAGAACCTCAAGAGATGTTATACAGACAGTTTACTCTGCCGACAACTGCAAGGATTCTATAGAGGGTCTGAGAGAGGGCTTCTTTGTAAACGTAAAGGGTATCGTCAAGGAAAACCCTAAGGATTTCAATGGTCTTGAAATAGAGCTTAATTCTATCAAGCTTATCTCCACAAACGCCGCTGAACTGCCTTTGAAGATATCACAGGGCAGACTTAACTGCACAATAGAAGTAAATCTTGACAACCGTGCCGCATCGCTGAGAAACCCTTATGAGAGAGCTATATTCAAGCTCCAGGAGGGTCTTGTTCAGGGTATGCACAAGTTCATGCAGGCAAACAACTTCACTGAGATACACTCGCCAAAGATTGTTGCTCAGGGTGCTGAGGGCGGCGCTAACATTTTCCGCCTTGACTATTTCGGCAAGTCTGCGTTCCTTAACCAGTCACCGCAGTTCTATAAGCAAATGGCTGTGGCATTCTTTGACAGAGTTTATGAGATAGCACCTGTTTACAGAGCTGAAAAGCACGCTACTTCACGTCATATCAACGAGTATATCGGTCTTGATTTTGAAATGGGCTATATCGACAGTATGTATGACGTTATGAAAATGGAGATCGCAATGCTCAAGTCCATTTTCGAGTATATCAAGGAGAACTATCAGAACGAGTTGAAGATACTTGACGCTGATGTTCCTGAGATAAAGGAAGTTCCGTCTATCAAGTTCGCTGACGCTATCGAACTGCTGAGAGGCGGCGAGGGAAGCGGCAAGAAGTTCGACCTTGACCCGGAGGACGAGGTAAACCTCGGCAAGTATGCCAAGGAAAAGTACGATTCAGACTTTATCTTTGTTACACACTTCCCATCATCGAAGCCTCCGTTCTATGCAATGAACTCCAGAGAAGACCCAAGAGAAGCATACAAGTTTGATCTGTTGTTCAGAGGACTTGAAATTACTTCGGGCGGTCAGAGAATACACGATTATAACGAGCAGGTAGAGAAGATGAAGGCTCAGGGACTTGACCCTGCTGACTTCAAGAACTATCTTGAGGCTCACAAGTATGGTCTGCCACCTCACGGTGGACTTGGTATCGGTCTTGAAAGACTTCTCATGAAGCTTCTTAACAAGAACAACATCAGGGAAACATCACTGTTCCCAAGAGATATCAACAGACTTCTTCCATAGTCTGCAAATATGTTTACCAAGAACGGACGGTTTTTCTGTCCGTTCTTTTTTTTCTTTTGAATACTGATTGAATATTTGTCCAATAAGAATAGTATAATTCATTGATGACTTATTCGGAGGACTGATATTCTTGAAAAAAATTCTTACTTTACTTATTTGTTTTTTGACCCTTTGCTCTTGCGGAGGTGAGGTAAATTCTCAGAGGGACAGGCTTGTGACTATGGAAAAAGCATCGGTGATACCTGTGTGCGGAGAGAAAAACTACACTGATGTGGAAACGTCACACAAGCTTAATTATACTGTGCAGAAAGCTATATGGATATCCTATATTGACCTTGCTGATATGCTCACCGGGAAAAGTGCCGAGGAGTTTCGTGTGAATTTTTCTCAGGCGTGCGACAACGCTTTGAGTATAGGTTGTAATACGCTGTATGTTCACGTCAGACCTTTTGGCGATGCTATATATGATTCGGAACTTTATCCTGCATCAAGATATATAACAGGCGTGGCAGGTGAGCAGGGAGGCTTTGACCCACTTGAAGTCATGATACAGACCGCACATGATAAGGGGCTTTCTTTTCACGCATGGATAAACCCTCTCAGGTGTGAGAATGAGGAGTGTTTCCAGACTTATGACAGAAGCTTTCTTCTGAAAAAGTGGTATGATGAGGGTGACGGCTACCTGGAACGGGTTGAGGGCGACAGCCATTTGTGGCTCGATCCTGCTTATGATGAGGTAAGACAGCTTATAGCAGAGGGTGCAGCGGAGCTTGCGGAAAATTATGATATTGACGGCTTGCACTTCGACGATTATTTTTATCCCACAACGGCTGAGAACTTTGACGCACAGTGCTTTGCGGCTCAGACGGAGTTTGACGATCTGGCAAAATGGCGGCTGAACAATATCTCCCTTATGGTGGGGGAGATATATAGTGCGGTAAAAGCAGTGGATAAGGATATCCTCGTGGGAGTTTCACCTCAGGGAAATATGGAGAATAACTATGAGTATATGTACGCTGATGTGAAAAAGTGGTGCAGCGAGGAGGGGTATGTAGACTATATCTGTCCGCAGATATACTTCGGTTATGAAAATTCTGTGAAACCTTATGAGGATACCCTACAGCAGTGGGCTGATATCTGCACAACTGATGTTACGCTGGTGGCAGGTCTGGGAGTATATAAGATAGACAGCGAGAGTGAATTTTCTGAAAATATCGGCATTATCGGCAGGCAGATAAATGACGCTGTAGTTAGTTATAACTACGCAGGAGCGGCGGTCTACGGCTATGCAAGCTTGTTTGGTGGCAGTGATAGAGGTGTTCAGGAGCAGGAGTGTATCGAAATTGCTTTTGATAAACTTAATACATCTGTAAAATGATATGTGATATATAAATTATGGTATGTTAAATGTAAACAAATTGTGATATATTATTATAAAATTTATGGAAGTAAACAAAAAACTATTGAAATTTCTTTTTAAATATAGTATAATGTTATATGCTGTAAGGCGATAATAGAAAATGTTTTTGTATTATTTGCCTAAAACAATATTATTTTGCTAATTATTCAGGGAGGGATTTTAGTGTACAAAATCGTAACAAGAAGACAGCTCAACGACGCTGTTGTTCTTATGGAGATCGACGCACCTTACATTGCCGCTAAGGCTGAGGCTGGTCAGTTCATCATCTACAGAGTTGATGAGAAGGGCGAGCGTGTTCCGCTTACTATCGCTGACTATGATAGAGAAAAGGGCACGATCACAATTATTTTCCAGGTAGTAGGTGCATCTACAACTGAGCTTGCAAGACTTAATGAGGGCGACTATATCCATGACGTTGTTGGTCCTCTCGGCGTTGCTACAGAGTATGACGAGGGTATCAAGAGAGTTGCAGTAGTAGGCGGAGGCGTTGGTTGTGCTATCGCTTATCCACAGGCTAAGAAGCTCCATAACATGGGCGTTGAAGTTGATCTTATCGCAGGCTTCAGAAGCAAGGATATCGTTATCCTCGAGGACGAAATGGGCAAGGCTTCTTCACATCTTCATATCTGTACAGACGACGGTTCATACGGCTATCACGGATTTGTTACAAACAAGCTTCAGGAGCTTATTGACGGTGGTGCTAAGTTTGACGAGGTTATCGCTATCGGACCAGTTCCAATGATGAAGTTCGTTTGCAAGGTAACAAAGCCTTATGATATCAAGACTCTCGTTTCACTCAACCCTATCATGATCGACGGCACAGGAATGTGCGGCGGATGTCGTGTAACTGTTGACGGCAAGATCAAGTATGCTTGCGTTGACGGTCCTGACTTTGACGGTCAGAAGGTAGATTTCGACGAGCTTATGAGAAGAAACTCAACTTATAAGGAGCAGGAAAAGGCTCACTTGTGCAGACTTACTGGAGGTGTAAGATAATGGCTAATATGAGTTTGACAAAGACTCCTATCGCAGAGCAGGAGCCAAAGGTAAGAGCTAGAAACTTCAAGGAAGTTACTTTGGGTTACACCCCTGAGCAGGCTATAGAAGAAGCTCAGAGATGTCTTAACTGCAAGCACAAGCCTTGTATGACAGGATGTCCTGTAAGCGTTAGGATTCCTGAGTTTATCGCAAAGGTAGCAGAGGGCAAGTTTGAAGAAGCTTATGCTATCATCAAAACAACAAATGCTCTGCCGGCTGTTTGCGGACGTGTATGTCCACAGGAGCATCAGTGTGAGGGCAAGTGCGTAAGAGGTATCAAGGGTGAGCCTGTTGGTATAGGCAGACTTGAGAGATTCTGTGCAGACTATATGATGGACAAGGCAGTTGCAGTTGAAAAGGCTGAGCCAAACGGTCATAAGGTAGCTGTTGTCGGCGGTGGTCCTTCAAGCCTTACAGTTGCAGGCGACCTTGCTAAGCTTGGTTATGACGTAACTATCTATGAGGCATTCCATACAGCAGGCGGCGTTCTTATGTATGGTATCCCTGAGTTCAGACTTCCAAAGGCTATCGTTCAGCACGAGATAGACAATCTGACAAACATGGGCGTACATATCATGACAAACATGGTTATCGGCAGAGTTCTTTCTATCGACGAGCTTATGGGCATGGGCTATGAGGCTGTATTCGTAGGCTCAGGCGCAGGTCTTCCAAGATTCATGGGTATCGAGGGCGAAGGTCTTGTAGGCGTTTACTCTGCTAACGAGTACCTTACAAGAATCAACCTTATGAAGGCATACAAGGACGATTATGAGACTCCTATCATGAAGTCTAAGAACGTAGCTGTAGTAGGTGGCGGTAACGTTGCTATGGACGCTGCTCGTTCTGCAATGAGACTTGGTGCTGAGCACGTTTATATCGTATACAGACGTTCAATGGACGAGCTTCCTGCAAGAAAGGAAGAAGTTCATCACGCTCAGGAAGAGGGCATCGAGTTCCTCGTTCTTAACAACCCAGTTAAGATAGTTGGCGACGAGAACGGTCATGTAAACGGCATGGAGTGCATCAAAATGGAGCTGGGCGAGCCTGACGCAAGCGGCAGAAGACGTCCTATCCCTATCGAGGGTTCAAACTTCATTCTTGACGTTGATACAGCTATCATGTCTATCGGTACATCACCTAACCCACTTATCAGAAGTACAACTCCTGGTCTTGAAACAAACGATCACGGCTGCCTTATCGTTGACGAGAACGAGTCAACAACTAAGGAAGGCGTTTACGCAGGCGGTGACGCTGTTACAGGCGCTGCTACTGTTATCCTCGCTATGGGTGCAGGCAAAAAGGCTGCCGCTGCTATCGACGAGTATATCAAGAACAAGAAATAATTTCTTGTAAATGAAAATTATTTGTTAAAAGGCTTGAAGTTTGTGCAAATATCTGATATACTAATATAGTATTATTAGATTTGGAGGTCTTTTGATGAATTTGTCAGCAATTATTTCAGTTTTGGCAGCTGAGCAGAGTTCACCTGCATCACTTGCCATGACTTTTATCCCACTGGTACTCATAATCGTGTTCTTCTATTTCTTTATTATCCGTCCGCAGAAAAAGCAGGATAAGAAAGACGCTGAGATGAGAGATAACCTTGAGATAGGTGACGAGGTCGTTACAAACGGCGGAATCGTTGGTATCGTGTTCTCTATCAAGGACGACACTGTTGTTATCGAAACAGGCGGAGACAGAAGCAAGATCCGTGTTAAAAAGTGGGCTATCGCTAAGAATGAAACAATTCATGACGGTGACGCAAAGTAAATATCGCTTTTAAGGGACGGGTAGTTTTATCCGTCCCTTTTTGTGTTCTTATTGTCTGTGGCTTTGAATATAATTTTCCTAGGGAATTTTGTATGCGGGGGTGCGGATATGAAAAATAACAGGTTTTTTGGGGGCAGAAAGCTGTCTGTGCTGTCATCAACGGCGTTGTCTGCCTGCGTGGGGTGCGGTGCGATATTTGTTGCTGTGCTTGCTTTTGCGTATGTTATCACTAAGATAGATGCCACCGATCTTATGCTGTCGGTGATGTCAACAGCGGCACTTGGTATCGGGGCGTATGCAGGGGGATATGTCTGCGGAAAAAGGCAACGTAGAAACGGTCTGCTGTCAGGTGTGCTGTGCGGAGTGTTCATTTTTCTTATCATTGTCATTCTCAGTGCACTGTTTTCAAAAGCTGCTGAAAGCTTTTCCGTGCCTGCAAAGCTTGTGCTTACCCTTGTGTGTGCAGGCGTAGGCGGAGTTGTAGGGGTAAATTCTAAAAGCAGCCGTTTTTGATAAGGATAAATATTTATACTGCATTAACTATTCGTTCATAAAACATAGTGAGATATGTGGTATAATTAGTGTAAATCAATTATTGGAGGTAAAATCCTATGAAACATATCAAGACGATCAATAAGGCTAATCTCAAGAAGACTGCTGCTAAGGGTGGCTGCGGCAAGTGTCAGGCATCATGTCAGTCAGCTTGCAAGACCTCCTGCACAGTTGCTAACCAGAAGTGCGAGAGAGAGGCTTAATATTCCGATCTTTCTGAGGCGTGCGAGCGTACACACGCCTTGCTAAAGGGACATTTTTATGTCCCTTTATTTTTGTATAAATTTGTATATGAATATAAATGCGAAAGGTGATTTTTAAATGATACACAAGTTTAAGCTTGGCGGCTTTAATGCACTGCTTGACGTGAACAGTGGCGGAGTACATATTATAGACGATCTGACATATGATTTGTTAGACAATGTTGAGCCGCCTTTTGAGGAGAAATGTCCTGAGGACGTTGTAAGAAAGCTGTCAAAGATGTATGACAGCAAGGATATCGAGGATTGTTATGAGGAGATAGTTTCTCTTTACAATGACAAGATATTGTTCAGCGAGGACGATTACGAGAAGTATGCCCTGTCTGCTGTGGCTTCACCTATCAAGGCGATGTGTCTGCATATCGCTCACGACTGTAACCTGAGATGTAAATATTGTTTTGCTTCAACAGGCGATTTCGGTCAGGGCAGAATGCTCATGGATTATGAAACAGGCAAGCGTGCTATAGATTTTCTTATAGAGCGTTCAGGAGACAGAAAATTTCTTGAGGTGGACTTCTTCGGCGGTGAGCCGTCACTGAATTTCGGTACGGTAGAAAAGCTTGTTGAGTATGCACGTTCACAGGAGGAGCCTCACAATAAAAAGTTCAGATTTACTGTTACCACAAACGGTGTACACCTCACTGACGAGATGATAGACTTCATCAACAAGGAAATGTACAACGTTGTTCTGTCTATCGACGGAAGAAAAGAAGTCAATGACAGAATGAGAGTGCGTGTTGACGGTTCAGGAAGCTATGACAGGATTATCCCTAACTTCAAGAAGCTTGTTGAGAAACGTCCTAAGAACAAGGATTGGTATGTAAGAGGCACTTACACAAAGTATAATCTTGACTTCTCAAATGATGTAATGCACCTTTATGATCTGGGATTCGACCAGATATCCGTTGAGCCTGTTATGGCTGACCCTAGCGAGCCTTATGCTATCACTGAGGCTGACCTGCCGAGGATCTTCAAGGAGTATGAGATACTTTCTGAGAAGATACAGAAGATAAGGGACGAGGGCAAGTTCATAAACTTCTTCCATTTTATGATAGACCTCGATCAGGGTCCTTGTGCGATAAAGAGACTTAGGGGCTGTGGAAGCGGAAACGAGTATGTTTCTGTTACTCCTGACGGCGATATTTACCCATGTCATCAGTTCGTTGGTATCACCGAGTTCAAAATGGGCAATCTCTATGACGGCACATTTAACGAGGAAATGAAAGATATGTTTGCTCACGCACACGTTTACAACAAGCCAGAGTGCAAAAAGTGCTGGGCAAAGTTCTATTGCAGTGGCGGTTGCAATGCAAACAACTACATTTACGCAGGTGATATCCACAATGCGCACAAGCTGTCATGTCAGATACAGAAGAAGCGTCTTGAATGTGCTATCATGATGAAGGCAGTTAAAATGCTCGACAGCGCAGAATGAATATAAATATTTTGTAAATTTCACGCATGGTAACTTTTATGTACATATATAAACTTAATATGTACAAAAACGTTTGAAGTTTAACAAAAAAATTTATTGAATAATCGGTTTAAAAAGCACGGAATAACAAATGACGTTATTCCGTGCTTTCTGCTGTTATTGCATAGTATGATCATGTCGAAAAACAGCAAAATGTGTCTGTCATATTAATAAGTATTAAGATAAATATAATGTATACTAAGCTGGTAGCTTATTGACAAAGCGGGTCGAATTTAGCATAATATTGACATAAACAAAAGGTGCTTGGCGGTCATGTTACCGCAAATCGGCTATAACGAGCGCCCTCTGTATCGGACAGGATAAACCGACAAATTATTATGAAAAGGACGAAGAGATATGAAAACTAATGAAAAGAAGAATACTTCTGCTAAGAAGAAACTTATACCTGCAGTTGCAATGCTCACAACTTCCGCTGTAATGCTTTCTACTGCTACTTATGCTTGGTTTACGATGAGCAGAGAAGTTGAAGTAACAGGCATTAAGCTTACTGCTACAACTCCACAGACTATTGAAGTTTCACTTGGAAGGGCTACAACACAGGCTACTATAGATAATACTACTTGGGCTACTGCTCCTAAAAATGATGCTGCTGATACAGACCTCTGGTCAAACAAGGCTGCTACAAGCTCTGTATATGCAAGCTTTGGTAAGCTTATCCCTGCTTCATCAACGGACGGAACAAATCTCTATTATACAACAAAAGCTAAGGAGAATGGTAAGTCTGTTGATATAACAGGTGCGAATGCTTTTACACAAGCTACTGAAAATAACAATGCTGGTTGGACATTCCAAACTGCTGGAGCTTCTTCTGAAACAGAAAGCAATCTTACTGCAGATACAAAAGGTGAGGGTTACTATCTAGATATCCCTGTTTGGTTTAGAACTACAAATGTTGAAGATGTAAAGCTTGGTGTTGATGTTACTGTTGAAGACCCTAATAAGGATAATGATGACACTAAGGGTGACTTGTATAAAGCAACTCGTGTGGCTATATTGAATGAGGATAGAAGTGCTGCTAATGGTGGAGTTTTCCTTGGCGCAGAAACTGATGTAGACACAGGATATTATAAGAAAAAGGCTGTTAAAGCTAACACTGGTACAAGTGAAAATGAATATTATGGTGCAGTTACCACTGCCACAGAAGTAATTGAAAGTAATGGAAAGGTCACAAATACTGCTACTGAGGTTGCTACTGTAAAAGGTGTTGGTACTGGAAAAACTGGTTATGGTACGCCTACAAAGTATTATATCAGAGTTTGGCTCGAGGGCGAAGATGTAAACTGCTGGAATGCTAATGCAGGTCAGAGCTTCACTGTAGATCTTAAATTCTATGACTTGAGCAACAAGTAAAATTTATTACATAACAAAAAAGACGCCGAAGAAATTCGGCGTTTTTTGGTAAATGGGCATAAAAAATAATTTTCCATATTTGGGGAGATTCCCCAACTTTTCTTTGCTTTTTGTCGAAAATATGCTATAATAATATATTGGAACAGGAAAGGAAGTGACCTGCTTTGAACGGTAATTCAACAGTTGACGGCGTTCGTGCTGTGGAGCTTTTCTATAGACCTATAAAAAATACCGACAGTGGCAGGGTTACTTTTTTGCAGTCGCAAACAAGGCTCAATTCACCTGCTATGGGTACGCTCATGCCTGCGGATTATCTCCCTGTGGCTCAGCTTTCCGACCGATGTGTTAGCATTTTCAAGCTTGCTTTAGTTCAGCTCTTGCAGGCTTTGGGCAAGTTTCACGAAAGGGAAGTTGACGTTGATTGGGCAAGCGTGTTCATGCCTGCAAGATTTTTAAGGCAGACGGAAGCTCCGAGAGTTGTGGCAGATTATTGCGATAAGTTTGGCGTGAAGTTTGAGCGTGTCTGCTTTGAGTTGTCGCCTGATGTGCTTGATGAAGCTGACAGCACAGCGGCAGATAACGTGGCTCTTATGAGAAGACAGGGCTTTCATTTTCTGCTTACAGGCTTCGGCACTGAGGGCTTTAAAATGCTTAAGACCGCTGAGTTCAAGGTAGATAATATCATGCTTGACGGCTCAGTGGCTCAGGTTCTTGGTAAGAGCGACAGGTATGATACCTGCGTGAACTCTCTGCTGAATTTCGTTTTTGACCTTAATGCTGAGGTCATAGCTGACGGCATTACTGATGATAAGCAGGTGAAACAGCTCAGCGGTATGCAGTGCCTTTACTATTCGGGAGAAAATGCAGGAAAATATATTGCGGAAAGATACGTTCGCAATAGAAATGAGTAATAAACGGGTGATACGGTTTTGGACGGTAAAAATATAGATAAAAATACAAGAGTAGTCGATACCCTTGCACTTCGCAGGACCGCCAAGGAAGCTAAACGCTATGTGGTATTGATGAGATTGCTTAAAATTCTTGCCATTATACTTATCGCTATCGTGGCGGCGGCTTATGCGGTGTCTTATTTTTACGACAAGTATGGTAGCTTTACAGTTAAGATAAGTAAGTATGATATGATAAATCAGGGGCTTACTCTTTCGGAAACTCCTGACTATACCACGAGCAATTCAAGGCTCAATGCGGATATCCTCTATGATATGACAAATATCAGTGGCGAAGATCTCCCTGATAATATCGACAAGATAAACGGCAGCCATAATGGCGAGGGGTATATAGCTTATACTTTCTATCTCATAAATTCCGGTAAAGACACACTTAGCTATGACAGCGAAATGACTATCGAGAACGTCACGAACGGTGTTGATGAAGCTATCAGAGTGGAGCTTTTCGTGAATGGCGAGAAAACCGTTTATGGTAAAACAAAGTCTGACGGCAGCGGTAAGGAAAGCGATTGCGACAAGGAGTTCGCCTCCTCTACTGAGGTCATGAAGGATCGACGTGAAAAGCTTGGTCCTGGTGAGAAAGACAAGTATACAGTGGTCATATGGCTTGAGGGAAATGACCCTGATTGTGTTGACAAAATAATCGGTGGCACAATGAAGCTTGGTATGAATTTCAAGATCGTTGAAACAACTTAAAAAATTAGAAGGGAGGAAGCCTCGGGTTTCCGAGGTTTTGAATTATGAAAAAAGCTTTGAAGATCGTTTTTAATGTTATCGCATGGGTGGTGCTTATCTTTGCACTGCTTATAACAATTCTCGTGTTCTCGTCTGATAAGAATAATGGTACGGCAAGTCTGCTGGGATATGTCCCGCTCACAGTTGAATCTGACTCAATGAAGCCAACTTTCAAAAAAGGCGACCTTATTATCTCAAAGGAAATAGACGATATCAATTCTCTGAAAAAGGGCGACGTTATCACTTTCTGGACTCTTATAGAGGGCAAAAAAGAGAAGAATACCCACCGTATCGCAGAGGTACTCAATGATAACGGCTCTGTAGGCTTTATCACACGAGGCGATGCTAATAACGTAGATGATACATACACTGTTTATGCAGGTGATATAATCGGTCAGTGGAACGGTGCAAAAATAGGCGGTTTCGGCAAGGTAATGGATTTTCTCAGAACAAAAACGGGATTTTTCATTTGCATACTTTTGCCGATAGCACTGTTTTTCCTCTTTGAGCTTTATAAGCTTATCGCAACCATAATCGAAATAAAGCGTCCTGCTATCACAGAGAGCGATGAGGAAGAAATAAAAAGACGTGCAGTTGAGGAATACCTTGCACAGCAGAAGAAAAAAGAAGAGGAAAATGCACAGCAGGAGAAAAATGACAAATAACTGCTGCTTGGGTGATACATTATGAATGGATTTCTGAAATGGTTTTTTGTTTTCATGTCGTCAATGCTTGCAGGCTTTGGACAGATCTTCAAGGGCCTGTGGAACGGCATAAAACAGATCTTCAATATAAAAAACTACATAAGGATATTCAAGACCTACTCGGCAGACTTTGGTGCGCTGGGCTGGGTACTTTCTGTGCTTGCAATTATCGTTGTTGTGGCTATCTTTGTGCTTATTATTTTTATGATAGTGCTTGCTGTGAGAAAGTACATAAGATTCAGACACTCTATCGTCAGCAACGAGGATCTTATCGAAGAAATATCTGACCTGCAGCGTCAGGTGGTCAAAATGACCAAGGAAAAAGATGAGATCATGGCAATGAAGGTGGCTCAGCTTGGCGTATATGATAACACCGCTCTTGCAGAGGGTGAAACAAAGCTTGCAGAGGGCGAGCAGATGCCTGCACAGGGCGAAGTTCAAACCACTGTGGACGGCGTTGTTCAGACAGCAGATTGCCGTTTTTCAAAGCTTATCGAGGTGGACAATTTCTACAAGACATACGAGCCGCCTGCTTACAATAATGACATCACCCTTAGCGGTATCTGCGAAGCATACAGAAACTTTGCCTGCTCAAGAATGCACCTTTATTATGACATAAAAACTATCCGACTTTTCATTGCAGGCATGGCTTCAACAAAGCTCATTATCCTGCAAGGTATCTCTGGTACAGGTAAAACATCATTGCCATATTCATTCGGTAAGTTCTTGCAGAAAGATACTACTATTGCTTCTGTTCAGCCGTCATGGCGTGACAGAACTGAGCTTTTTGGCTACTTCAACGAGTTCACGAAGAACTTTAATGAAACAGAAGTCCTCAAAAGAATTTATTCTTCTGAATACAATGACGATGTAAACTTCATACTCCTCGACGAGATGAACATTGCGAGAGTAGAATATTACTTTGCAGAAATGCTCTCGATTCTTGAAATGCCTGATCCTGCCGAGTGGGAGCTTGATCTTGTTCCTAATGTGTGGAGCACCGACCCTGTTCGCCTGGATAAGGGCAAGCTGCGTATTCCGCAGAACATTTGGTATATCGGTACTGCCAACAACGACGATTCCACGTTCACTATCTCAGATAAGGTATACGACCGTGCACAGCCTATCAATCTTGACGCAAAGGGAGTTGCCTTTGACGCACCTGACACGCCGCCTATGAATTTAAGCTTTGAACATCTTGACACACTCTTCAAGGAAGCTTTTCAAATGTATCCTGTTTCACAGGACAGTCTGAAAAAGATCTAGCAGCTTGACCTGTGGGTAATTGAAAAGCTGAGAGTGGCTTTCGGTAACCGTATACTTAAACAGATGAACTTGTTTGTTCCTGTATATGTTGCCTGCGGCGGAGAGGAACTTGACGGCATTGACTATGTGCTTGCCACAAAGATATTCAGAAAATTTGAGTCGCTTAACTTGGCAATGCTAAGAGAAGAGCTGAAAGAGCTTTGCACATATATGCTGAAGCTTTTTGGCAGAAACACTATGAAAGAATCTATAGCATATCTTGAAAGATTGCAAAAACTGTACTAAAATTTGTACTCATAAACTTTGAGAGGAGGGACGGGCATGAGCGAATACAACGAACAGCGTGCAGCTTTTGACAAAGCTGTAAAGACGTTTGACGGCAATAACAGCTTTGCGGCAGCCCGTGCCTTGCTTCTTTCGGGCGAAAAAACTGTATCTTTTAATCGTAAGATAATCGAGAAGAATATAGATTCGTCCTGGCTCACAGAGATAGAAAAAGCTCTGCCACATCTTGATACGGTAATAAGAAATCCCAGAAACACCATTAAAGAAGTGGAAGAGATCGTGCCTATCGCTATGTCAAGGAAGATAACGGTAGAGTCCATAAAACATCTAGGACAGCACACCGATCTTATTCAGGATATCGACAAAAAGACCGGAAAGATAACTCCGTCAAAGATACTCAACATTCATAAAGAGGAAACTCTCGATACATATGAAAATAGATTTGTAAATACCCTTATCGACAGGCTATACATTTTTATAAATATAAGATACAATAAGCTTGTCCAGACCGCAGAGGCGCAGGAGGCTTATTCTTTTAATTACGATACCGTGGCTGACAGCGGCGACGGCAGAAAGGTCAACATTAGTTTTAAGATAGAAACTGTTGACAGTCTTGTCGGCGGCAGCAATGATACTGACGTTTGGGCAAGGCTTGAAAGGGTCAAAAAGGCTATCGAGGGCTATAAAGGCTCAGTGCTTTGTACCACTCTTGGCAACGCTTTTATCAGACCGCCTGTTATGAGAACAAACGCTATCACTAAAAATGTGGACCTTATGGCGTGTCTTACCCTTTGGCAGTTTATCGAAAGCTACGATAAGGCAGGCTACGAGGTCAACGTTTCTGATACTGCACAAAGACCTGATGATTCTTATATCGAGGATATATATGGTCTGACCGCAATGAACTATATGCTTTTCCGCTCCTATACCCATGGGGCAGACAAGTCGGAGGAGCTTAAAACCATAAAAAACAAGACCCTCGCACCAAAGGTTGTCAGGCGTTTTGATAAGCAGACATCTGATAAATATGATGTCATAGTTGGCGAGGGTGAACAAAGTAGTGCAAGTAAGACAGATATGGGTATGACTGCTGAAGAGGCAGGAAACCTTACGGCTGCAGAAGCTGAAAGAAAGCGTGCCGAGCAGGAGGAACTGGAGCGTCAGCGGCGTGAGGAAGAAGAGCGCATAAGGCTGGAGCATGAGGAAGCTGAACGCAGAAGATTGGAGCTTATCCAAAAACAGCAGGCGGAGCAGGCTGCAAGAGAAAAGGCGGAGCGTGAGGAACGTGAACGCCGTGAAAAAGAGGAAGAGATCAAGCATATCGCAAGACGCAAAAGGCAAATGGAGGAGCGCCAACGCCGTGAAGAGGAGCAGCGTGTCCGTGAGGAAAGAGCTAGGATCCGAGAGGAGAAAAAGCTCGTCCGCAGCAGCCTTGGATCTGCTATGGATCAGCAGATCAGCACGAATGAAGAAGCCGTGTCTTCAAGCTTTGTGTCAGAGTATGAGTCCCCTGAGATCGCTGCAAAAAAGGCGAAAGAAGCACAACAGCAGCGTGAGCAGGAACGTCGTGAGCGTGAACGTGCTGAGCGTCTTAAAGCTGAACGTGAAAGCTTTGAAAATAAAAATATCAATGAGATATTTAAAGAATATTCCAAAAATCCATATTACATGGCAAAACGTGGCATAACATATGTTCTGGCTCACGCATTTGGGATCATACCTGTTGTGACGGATAATCCAGACTATATCAGAATGTTCAA
Source organism: Ruminococcus sp. RTP21198st1_G1_RTP21198_201120 (assembly GCF_040924265.1). NCBI lineage: Bacteria > Bacillati > Bacillota > Clostridia > Eubacteriales > Oscillospiraceae > Ruminococcus > Ruminococcus sp. RTP21198st1_G1_RTP21198_201120. Next base: position 149,245 of record NZ_JBCOMH010000002.1, on the reverse strand, counting down.
AGTCAAGAAGGAAAAAGAACTGGCTGAGGCAGAGAGAAAACGTGCAGAGCGTGAAATTGAGATCATCTATGAAAAATATGCTCCGTATCTTAAATATGATGTAAAGAGGCGTATCAAAAACAGGCAGTTTAAAAAGAGAAAACGTCTTGAGCGAAAGAACAGACCGCCAAGACCATATATTCCGCCACAGCGCACCGCTGAGGAGCAGAAAGCTATCGACACTGAAATGAAACGACTCTATAAGGAGTATCATGTTTCAGCAGTTGGCAGAATGGCAAGGCATTTGAAAGAGAAATATAGGAAACAATAACACGGAGGGAGAGTCGTTATCATCGGCAAGGCGTTGAGGATAGTAAAAATAGCTTTGACAATACTTGGCTCTGCCGTGTTTGCGGCACTGCTGAGTGTGACGGTGTACATAATGGTCTGTGGCTGTATCGGCAAAACAGCAAGCATTTTTGGTTACAGCGTACTGAAGGTCGTGAGCGGAAGTATGGAGCCGTCTATACATGAGGGCGACTATATTTACATCAAAAGGACAGATACTGACAGCTTAAAGGCAGGGGATATCATTTCGTTCTACTCTCAAGATGATAGTATTAAAGGCGAGATAAATACTCACAGGATATCTGAGGTTTTGAGCGACGGCACTTTTGTTACTAAAGGCGATGCTAACAAAATAGAGGACAGCGTGACGGTGCAAAAAGTCAGCATTATTGGAAAATACTATGGGAAACTCAGATTTTTCAAGTGGCTTGGTTCATTTGCATCAACAAAGAAGCTCCTCATACTGTTTGTGATAATCCCAACAGTTTGCATGGCGGTGTATGAGGTAAAAACTATCGCTGAGATAAAAATATATTCAAACCGTGAGGAAGCTTTGAAAGCGGCTGAGGAAGAAAAGGAAAAGCTTATGCGCGAGGCTGTTGAAAAGGAAGTTCAGCGGCTGAAAATGCAGGAAAACGAGAAAAAGGAGGCGAACAGCTTTGAATCAGGAAAAGATAATGAAGGCTAAAATGATAACGGCTATCGTTATTTGTATTGCGGCACTTGCAGGGCTGTTCGTTTTTATCGGCCTTTATATGGACAAGTCCGAGGAAGTCAGAAAGACTTACATTGCTAAGTATATGGAAAATCTGTCTGCCGCCTCTGAGGAGATAGACACTTATCTTGAAAGCGGCAAGGATCTTCCAACGAGATATAACATGATACTTTCGGCCATGGGTGCGGCAAGGTCGCTGGTATTTCTTATCGACGATTACACTGATGAGCAGAAGGCTATAAATGAGCTTCATTATTGCTTTGTGAAGTATCCCGAACAAATGCAGGGCAAACTTGAGGACGTAAAAAAAGCACTTGACCATATCACCGAAGATCTTGACAAAGGCTATAGGGAAGTCAACGAGATAGTTGATTCGGTTGATAAAATGGGAAATTAATGCAAGGAGGACAATAACGTGAGCAGTAAAGGGCAGCTTAAAAGAGAAATAAAGAAATGCAGACTTACTATTGAGGAAATAGAGCGTAAGAGATCACGTTCACAATCAGCACTTGTTCAGGCAATTCTTTTGCAGGAAGAGCCTAACGAAATGGACGTTGAGTGGTTCAACAAATACACAGGCGAGATAACCGCTTGCAGAAACCACATGATAGAATTGCAGAAAGAGCTTGACTCGATGAAATAATGGAGGTCGCCAAAGTGGCTGAGCATAAAGTGATAGAGAAAGCAGACAGCGAGGAAGAAAAGAAGAAACGCAAACTGCTTATTATAAAAATAATACCAGTTGCAGTACTGGCATTTATACTTATTGCGGTCAGCTTGGCTTGGTTTACCATTGATAAAGCCCTTGATCTTGATTCATTTGGAATGAAAAGCGTAGATTCGCCATTTGAACTGAAAACAGTAGGCAGTGCCAATGTGCTTAAAGCTGAGATACTTGACAGCAATGACTACTCTAAGGTGTCTGATGGGAGCAACATCACTTCTGACGAGAACAACAAGATCTACTGGCTTCTTGATGAAGAAAGCGGTATGACGAAAGGTATTAATCCTGGTAGTCATGGAAAGCTTACTTTTTATGTTGTCCCGAACCAGTCGGGGGAAATGGAGATACAGTTCAAGTTGAGTATCACGGGGTATGCAGAGAATAAAAACGAAGACGCTGTTTCTTATGAAAAGATTACTGAAGAAGAAGTAACTAGATTTATGAATGGACATATCATGTTTTTTGAGAAATATGATGAGAACAATCACACATATTCCGATTTTCTTCATGATGAAACATTCACAAGGACGCTTAAAGATTGTAAAGTAGGCGTTCCGCAGGAAGTGAACGTATATTGGGTGTGGCCGAACACGCTTGGTCAGATACTAATGAAAAGCACAGATGAAAATCTGACAGAGAAAAATGTGCTGTTTGATGATGACAGTAAAGAACGTTTGAATTTTGCGGAATATATGAAGGGTAATTTAAGCTTGTTCTTGTCAGGTGATGCTGATAAAGAACAAAATAAAAAGGCTATTGAGAATATACTTAATGGTGATAAATACAGCACAGCACAGTTATCATCACTAAGCTCCATGTATAATGACGCTGACGAAAAGATAGGTACAAAGGTGCAATATATCCTTGTTGAACTAAACGTATAGATAAGAATATTAACTTTGCACGGAGGCAGTTGAAAGTGAAAGCTAATAGAAATCAGAAAATTAATAGAATATGCCACAAGCTTTACAGCAAGTATCGCAAGAATGTTATTTCTTTAGTTACCGCTGCCGTATTGCTTGTCACGAGTATGCCGCTTGCAGACATTTCAGGTGTTGTGTCTAAAATGGTATCAACTGTCACCAATGCTATTACGGCTATGGCGGCAGATACATATACTGACATTTCTAATGATATCAAAAATGGCGTTTTTACGATACAGAATGCAGACGATTTTAAAAAGCTTCTTAATGCAGACCCTGCTGACTATCAGAAAATCACAATATTGTTTTCAAACAACCAATCTCAGTTTAAGGCTTCTGATTTTACAGGAATAGAAAAAGGACTAGGCAATGAAGAATATCCTTTCATGGGAACAGTCAAAGCTAATGAGGGCTCAGCTATTAATCTTCCTATTAATTTTGCTCTGTTTGAATATCTTAGTGACAGTGCAAATTTAGATACTATTATTTTTGCTAGACCGGAAGACAAAAATTCAGCTTTGCTTGCTGAGAATGTTATACACGGTGATGTGGCTTCAGCTAATAAGTGGAAAATAAAAGCTGATCCTGTAGATGATTCAGGTGCTACAATTTATAAATCCTTCACGTCTGCTATAGGCAATATGAAAAATGGAGCAAAGGTCGATCTGGATATCACTCTAAGTAATGATGTCAAGGTGGAAGTATCAGGTGGGGATAATGCAGGCCTTGCTTGCGGCACTATGGACGAAAACACAAGTCTTGCTGTAAGCCTGTCAAGCGGTTTGCTTGACGTTTCAGGCAAGTCGAACGCAGGTACATTTGTTGGAAAAATGAGTGATAGTGCAACGCTGAACATTGACAAGTGCAACACCTTGACAGATGTAAATGTATCCGCAAAAAACGCGGGTGGACTTGTGGGTAGTGCAGAGAATGCAGAAATAAATGTTGGCGAAGGTGTCACCCTTACCATGACCGGATGCGTTACAGGCTCTGTAACTGCGGGCGGTCTTTTCGGCTCTTATACATACAGTAAAGACAACGAAAAGACATTTGACATTTCAAAATTCAGTGGCATGAAAATGGCACTTGCTTGTTCATCAGGAGATACCGCTGACAGTGCGGCTGTTGGTTCTGTTTTCGGAGTGCTGACAAACAGCGCAGATAGTGCAAAAATTAGTATCACAGGCACCGCTAATGATATTATTACTTCAAACTTCAATGGCACTGTCAGGGCAGGCTTTTATGGTGGTATTGTCGGAAGATATTCTGCCAATGCTCTTAGCTCTGAACTAGCGCTAAGTGATATCACTGTAAATGTGACTGGCTTATGCAATGCCCTTGATTTTGGCGGCCTTATTGGTAAGATAGGTGATAACAGTAAGGCTTATGTAAGCGTCAAGAATACCACTATAAGTATTAATAATCCCACATCCTCACAAAATAATTATGGCGGACTTGTGGGCTATGCAGATCAGGCTTTTATTAATGTTGGCGGCAATGTTACAGTTACGGCAGCTGATGTTTCTGCAAACCAGAGCGTAGGTGGCATTGTTGGCAAATTTAATAAAAATGGCGTTGTAAGGCTTGGCGGTGAAACAGACCTTTCAGACTTTTATCCTAAAGACCCTAACAAAAACAGATGTCAGATAGTAGGAAATAGAGGCAATGCTTTGATCTATAGCTTAAGCGGCTGGTCATTTAAAAGGACATCTTCAAAAGTCATAGACGATATGGATTGGGGCGGAGTGCTTCGCCTTAATGATTCCGATCTGCTTGAGAGTGCTGACAGTGTTCTGTCTTTTGATGGATCGGGGCATACTGTTACAATAAATGGATTTCCTAATAATAATATAACCATAAGCAATAGGGCAGATTTTGCCCGTGCAGCTTTGATAATGCAGCATGAAAGCAATGATTTTGTTAAGTATAGCGGTGCTAGCAGGGCAGATATGCTTGCGGCAAATATCAGCCTTAGTGCAGATGTTGATATAAGCGACACAGGTCTAACCGGCTTTATGCGTGATAATGATGAGGGTACATTCACAGGCACTCTGAATGGCACTAGTCATAAACTTACCATGACAGTGGGAACAGAAAATGATAAGATAGTTTTCCATACTCACAACGGACTTTTTGCAAAGACAAGCGGTGCAAAAATAAGCAATATAATGCTTGTTTCAAACTTTAATATTGTCGGTGATAATGTTTCTGGCGGTGATGCTTGTTATATTGGTTCTGTATCTGCATACAACAGCGGAGCTTTGACTATTGACAGCGTGACCGCTGATGTGACCGCATCTCCAAGTGGTGCGTATACTAATTTTGTCGGAGGTCTGGTTGGATATGTTGCTGACGCCACAAGTGAAGTTTCGTTCACTAATTCTGCTGTAACAGCAAATCTTACATACGATAATAGCACAACAAAGGTAGATTGTACTTGTCTTGGCGGAGTTATCGGAATGGTAGGCGCTGTTACATCAACGCCTACAACCGGTATTAAGTTTGATAATGTCACTGTTGGCGGAAATATAACTGACAAACACACAGGAAGTAACTCCAGAGTTGGTGGACTCATTGCAGAGGTCGGTGCTAAGGATAATTCAGCTTCTGTTGTACCTAATAAGGTATCTATCACCAATGTTAATATTAATGCTTTAACAATAAATTCTAGTGGTAAATCAAATAGCGGTGGATTTTTAGGGCATAACTGGTATAGAGTAGAAATTGATCTGAATAGTTTGAATGTAAACAATTCAAGATTAACAGTGAACAATGGCACAGAACTGGGCGGTCTTGTACTTTCCACAACAGGTTATTGGAGCATAAAAGAGGTTAGCTTTGACGGTGTGACAGTGAAAGCAACAAAATGTATAAATTTCGGCATGCTTGCCTCAACTCTTTTTGGTAGAGATTATGACTCTTATGGCTTTGACTATTTTAAAGGTGAAAATGTCAATAATTACAGAAGCTCACGAGATGCAACTTATTTTGAACTTACTAAACCTAATGGATATAAGATCTCACAAGATACTAAGATAAATATAAGCCCAAGCTATTCGTATTTTGATGAGATAGCTCGTTGTAGTATTTATTATTCTTCTTCAGCTAGTTTTATGTCTAATCGTCAAGCCATAATTTCAATTCCTGCTGTTACAGCGGACGGAGAGCGTTTGCTGTATATGGACGGAAAGAACTGCAATACCTATCAAAATCAAACAACAAATAATGGTGCTGTGTGGAAAAATAATTCTTGGGCAAGATATTATTATAACCTTGATGTATATAAAAACGGTAAAGCCACCACAGGCGGAGCTAAGGCTGTTGAGTGGAGCGCAAAGCTTTTTGCGGCAAATAATATAAAAGCATATATTAATAGCACAAATATAGATTTTCCAACAGATCCAGAAATAGATTTGACAGGATATTCATTTTATCCAGTTGATACAAATGGTTGTAATATAAAATCAAATTCAACTATTACTTTTGAAAATAATGGCTTTAATCAGTCTGAAATGGTATCAAGCAGTAATAGTGACAATTATGCCCGTACAACTGACGGAATAGATGGAACAAATTTAACTAATGACCATAATCAACATTACATGATGCAATGCGGACTTTTCAGGAATGAAAATGGAGCTGTTACCATAAGTGGTAAACTGACCTTTAAGGGAAATATCGGTAAGGTGAATGGTGGTTCAGGTGCATTGGTTTGCGGCTCGGTTGCTGACGACACCAATACTACAAAAAAATCTGTCAAAATTACCGGCAGTATCGTTCTTGATGATCTGTATGTGAATGATACTTCTTTAAGTTTAAATGGTGAAAATTCTTATGCCCCTTTGCTTATAAATAAGATAGGCAACATGACAGAGATCACTATACAGAATGTGTCACAGAAAAAACACAGTATGACTGCTGAAAAATATTACAAAGGCGATCAGAATTATGCTGCAACAAGCCTTATAGGCAATGTAGGAAGCGAAAAGGGTCAAAATATATCTCTGACTTTCTCAAATATCAAGCTTGACGCAAGTAATAAAAATTCAATTTTCAAAAATGCTACTTTGCTTGAGAGTTTTCAGCATTCTGACGGAGCAGGCTCTTCTGCAATATACAATTATAAATGGGACGACGATTGGGGTACAGAAGAAAAGCATAATGTAACCTACGGAAAAGAAGTGTCTGACACCATAAAGAATAGTCTAGATAATGTGAGCAGGCAGAATAAGTATCATGGTGATTGGAGTAGGGATGACAGGTATACTTCTCCTGACCAAAATAACGCAACAGAGGAATATAGCTTTACTGAATACAAGCCATATGTTGCTATATCGTATGATACCACCCAAAACTATGATGAGATAGACGTAAACCTTGAGCGACCATATTTGGACGAGGGTTGCGGAACATACTCTGATCCATATATCCTTGACGCTTCCACACTTGCAGAGGTCGCACGAGTTATCAGTACAGCCGCACCTACAAATGGCTGGGAAGTAAACTATAATGCAAATGTTTCTGCCGATAAATCGACTATTAATGCTAATAGTGCTTTTTGTAAAGGCACTAATCATAAAACTTATACTTATGATGGAACAGGCAATTTCGTAAGCGGAAAGGAAAAAGTTTCAAAAGATAACATGATCAAATATCTTTGCGAGGCTTATTACAAGATAAATGATGATATAGTTCTCGGCAGTTCTTTTGCAGGTCTTGGCGGAACATCAAACAGTTACGTTTTCAGGGGCGTTATAGTTGGACAGCAGAGATCCGACGGAACATATCCAACTATCACCAATAATTCTGCAAGCCCGCTCATCAGGTTCAGCAGCGGAAGTGTTGTAAAAGATATCAATATAGAATATACCAAAGAAGTAACGCTTTCAAAAAACAATAATAATAAATTAAACTATAGTACCGGAAAGACGGAGTATTATGGTGGTTTTATGGGCGTTGTGTTCGGTGGAGATAATATCATTGATAATGTCAAGGTAACAAATCCTAATATAACATTTGCAAATAACGATAACAGCAAACAACATCTCATTACTGCAGGCGGATATGTTGGCGCCATAGTTTACGGCGGCGTTATTTTCAGAAATATGGACATCGTTGCCAAAGATAGTGCGCTTACAACCAACAATACTGAGGCAGTGGGTGAAGACGTATATACCAATCTTTTTATCAATCCATATATAGGCAGAGTTGTAAACGGCTTTGCTATCGAAGAGGGAACAACGTTTGGTAAGTCAACTAACCTTAACAATGGCAGGAAAAATTATCTCATCACGCAGTTTAAGAGTGAGCTAAGTGATGGTGAGAAATTAAATGTTATTGCCGGCACGACCAATACCATTGAAGTGCCTAATGCACAGGCGTTGTTTATGCTGTCTATCATATCACAGTCTGGTATGGGATATACAGACCGTAGAAACAATACTTGCGGATATGGTCACTATACTTTTACTCGAAATGCAGACTATTCAAAAGTTGGCACAGCTACATTGACTTCTGATGATAAAGATTACAAAACTGCGATCTCAGATTATCAAAGACTTGAAAAGGCTACAAGCAGGGAATATGAAAAGAAAAATTCTGTAATGCTAAAAAAATATACAAAGCCAAGTGAAAAAGGTCTTTATGAAGCAAAGTGGGCACACGAATTAAATAAGAACTTTACTGTTAAACTCACAGGAAATAAAACCTATGACCTCACCGAAACCGGTTTTCGTGGTATAAATCAGTTGTTTGATGCAAAGGATAGTAACCTTGGCGACATTAAATGTGATTATACTTTATCTTTGACAACTATCCAGGGAAATGATAAGACTATAAAGCTCGATACAGATATAAAAGCCTATGCTGTGAAAATAACAGATAACAAGAGCGGTAACACTATTGAATTCCAAGATATGGATAACTATAAATATCGTACCGCATTTGCCTCCGTAAAAGGAGTTGGGTTGATAAACTGTTCAACGTATGCTTTAACTGTAAAAAACCTTAAGCTTTCCGGCAAGATCAGCGTTAAGACGTATAACTACGATGGACAATCGCATGTTAATGAAGACCTTTCTACAGGTGGTATTGTTGGCGGAGTACAGAGTTCTTGCACGTTTATCGGAATAACATTGACTGATCTTGAAATATATGGCGCATATACTGTGGGAGGACTTATAGGAAAGTCAACAAATAATATCAATATAAGTAACGTTAAGTCTGAAAACAGTGGCGTTTATGTGTATGGCGGATTTGAAACAGGTGGTCTTGTGGGAAATTCTCAGAAAGGCAACGAATTCGCTGTTAAGGATTCTAAGATAAAAATTAATAAAGTTGAATTTGCTAATCTTGATAAAGGCACAAAAACTTGGTTTGGCGTAGGTGGAATCGCAGGTTCTGCAAATATCAAAACGACAATAAGCAATGTTCAGCTTACAGCCTATAATAAAGACAGCTTTATCGGTTCAAAAAAAGACAATAAACCCCTTGCAACCCAGACAATGAACGAGGGCGGTCTTATAGGACTGTCTAACGGAGCATGCACAATAACAAACACAAGCGTCAGCGTCGATGTTTATGGTAGTAATGCCGGTGGATTCGTTGGAATAAACAAAAACCAGTTGTCTATCAATGACTGTTACTATGGAGGAACATCTGAAACATCAGCTTGCGGTGTTTATGGCTATACAAGTTCAGGTGGAATGGTCGGCATACAGAATGCGGCTGCGACCTTATCAAAGTCTGCTGTAAAAAATGCAACGATAGGTATACCAATTGCTAAAACTGGTGATGCAGGTATCGGAGGTTATGTTGGTATAAAAGCTAATGGTGATCTGAAGATATCTGATTGTGAAGTCAACAATGTTACTCTGTCAGCAGAAGATAAGTCCAATGGTGCAGGTGCAGGCGGTGTGATCGGTCATAATGACCGTGGAAGCACATATGCTTATGATATTCTCATAAATAAATTAAGCTATGTAAGAGGCAACAACAGCGTGTCTGTTTCTAACTTGATAGGTTGGAACAAGGATGAAAATCTATCATCTAAATTTATTGGAGTATCGGTAAATAACACGGATTGTTTACCTGATATACAGTATAATGCTTCACAGATACCTGCCAGCTTCACCGCAGTTCACTCCGACTACAACGGTACTCAGGACAATACCAAAAATATCGGCGAGGGAAGCGGCACGCACGTTGATATCTATTCACCTTATGTCAATATAAACCCAAGCAAAACCATTGGAGATAAAATTTTCACAGGCGATCTTGTTGGCGGAAATATGCAGACTATCATTAGTGACGCTGCTTCTTATACGAATGGCACAGCCAAAAAATCCTATGGCATAAACAGTACCATAAAGACATATGCAGAGGATCTGGCTAATTCAAAGCTTACAACATTTCGTCAGGCCTCTGAGCTTGATGTTCAGGAGCTGAACGATCTTCCAGTTTTGCTTGTAGATGATAACTCATCGTTGAATATTACACAAATGCTCGCAAAGTATATCTCAGTTCTGACAAATTGTGATGTTTGCGACAGCAGTTCAAATAAGCTGAAAACAACAGATCTTATGAATGTAAGCACAGCGACTTATGTGTATGATAACGATGTTTTGAAAAAATCAGACAAAAGCACTCTTACGTTTAACAGCAAGACAGGATATTTCAAGGTCACAGACGGTCAGTATGACAATGACGGCACAAACAGATTTACTGTCATTACTCTTGATTATATCGACCCAACGGGAAGTGGCAAAACTGCTCTTAGACTTCATATTCCTGTTTTTGTAAGAAAGGTGCTTGATTTCAGCTTTCAATCTTACGTTATCTCAGGCACAGACTATAACCATTCTCACTATACGGATAAAACAAAGCTTGCTTTTGAGAGCTTTGATGCACCTGTTACTACTTATTTTAAGTATTCCTATTACAAATCTGCTAACGAATGGGAAAAAATGCTCAATAACGGTGACAGCCTGCTTTGGAGCTTTGATAAAAAGCTTTATCTTATTGGTGATAATGCCACTGACAGTGGTGTGCTTACCGATGATACAAAGCTAACTCTTGTTGATGCAAATAACAATGACAAGACTTATCATTCTACCGCAAGTGATGCTAAGTTTAATAAAACAACCGGTGAGCTTGACTTGACAAATATAAGTGGCTTTAAACCGGTTACAATGAATGATGTACTGTTAAGATATGCGTCGGTAACAGCTATAGAAGCATCTGACGGAACTCTTGTTGAAGCTGATGAAGCTACAGCTACTGTAAAAACGAGCGACGGCAAGTATTATAGACCTGCTGGTGAGAATGAAACAGGCACTTATAAGATAACTGTTTCAGCGAATAGTAATACACCAAAAAATGATAATGACGAAATGATAATAAGCGAGAACTATTATCTCACTATCAATATTCCGGAAACGGGAAGCACAAAAAAAGTCATCAAAAACTTTGTGAATTATTATAGCGGTAATAAGCCAAGAAAGCTCAATGGCAATATTCCTACAAATCTTGTCCAAGTGACAAATAATGACACTGGTGCATATGTTATTGCAAACTTTTTTACACAGCTAGTAAGTGTGACGGCTCATGACCCAGAGGAGATAACAGCGTCAAATAATTTTGTCCGTGCGACAATGACGTCAAAGATAAACATTGATCAGAGCCTTAGAGATACATTTAATGGCTATAAGAGTGACGATTTCAATATGTATCAGGCGTTTAAATTCTCTATGAAGAACTTTGATGAAAACGATGCGGGAGCTAATGCAAAGATCATTGCAGGAACTTCGGTGAATGTTGATTACAGCATTTTAAACAGTTCAGACACAGAGTTATCAAACGCAAAAATAAGCAAGACTGAGACACTTTCAGAAGCTAAAGACAGCTATATGCTGATGTATCCCGATTCGGTCTACGATTATATCAATAGTGACACAAATGGCTCTATAACTGTCAAGGCTGATATCAGCTTAACTTATGGTACTGCAGGGATCATAGATCAGTTTCCTGAGCGTAAGGACGGGGATACCAAAACCGGTATAGGAGTAAATGCGGCGTCTTATGTTGCATATAGCCAGAACAATATTGAGAACAGCTCTATCTCTGCAAGTGGAGTTATGCCTGCCAGACGCTACTATAGAAAGGCAATGACGGTGGCACAGCTAAACTATAACGTTGCAGAGTCAACGGTTCTTGAGTCGAAGGATTCACCATTTTCGCAGCTTGGTATCAATGCCAAAGATATGACTACAGGAGAAATGGCAATAACAGCAAATGCTATCTATGATCTGTCTGCTTTGAGTCGATCAACAAAGGACAGCGGCAAAAAAATACAGTATACAATGAGGTTGTATGTTAAGGACAATAGTGGCGATTATAAGCAGACAAACGATATTAGTAAATACCTCAGTAGCTTTACTTTGGAAAACGCCACATCAAGCAGCGGCCTGAATGGTAAGGAGTGCGTTTTTACCGCTGACTATAATGGCGAAGAACAAAACACAGCCGTTACGAAATTTACAGTAAAAACAGGCAAGGCTTTTGAGGAGCAGGGACTTACCTATGCGAACTATAGAGTTGAGCTTACCGCAGTATTGCTTAATGACAACAACTCAGTTGTTAATGGAACTACCTCAAGCGACTATGTTGTTTACACAAACGCAAAAATAGAAACAGGCTTTATAAATTCATAATAAGCAGGCATTTTCAGGAGAAAATTATGACAAAAAGCATTTTTGGAAAATTCAGAAAATTAGAAAAAAAGAAGAAGCTCCAGCTAGTCATAGCAGTATCCATCTCGGTGGTACTGCTTGTGGCACTGCCTGTTTATGCGTGGTTTACTCACAAACGTTCTATTGCTCTTACAACAAAAATAAATGCCCCTACTCAGCTTTATATCACCGCAGGAAACAAAGAATCTGTGGCAAATCTTGAAATGGCAGATATAGACGTTGAGAACGGCAGTTATAAAGACTTTGTTTTCGGCATAGGCGGGGCAGACGTGCAACAATATCAAATACAGCTTGCACATACAACGAATATCCCTTTTGAGTATGAGATATATCGTGCGAAAAGCGTCAGTGAAACTGAAAAATCAGAAGCTGTCGTTTATGTTTCAGATAGTGACGGCACGTTTTATTATGATAAGTCAGGCGATAGTCCAATAAGCGGAAAGTATCTTAATAGAGACGGCTCGGAGATACTTGCTAACAGCACACTTCACGAAAAGTCCTATGACAGCTACGGCAATGTTCAGAAAAATTCCGAAGCACTTTATTGGCAATCGGATACACTGACGGTAATTGACAATAAAGATCCGTTTTGCGATTATTTTATAATCAGAGTAAAATGGAATAAAAACGTCCAAAACAATAAAGAAACTGATATGGTCTACCTGACAGTTCAGAGAAAGTAATAAATCACAAAATAGAGAGGAGGGTGGCTGTTATGAAAGACAAATTTATAAAAAAGCTTAAAAGATCGTGGCTTGCAATATGGATAGCTTTTGCGGCAGCCGCACTCAGTACTATTGGCGTCCTGGCGGCTTATACCAGCGTTTCAAGTGTAAAGCGAGTTGTGTCCACACAAAAGGGAGCTGGTATGCTGTTTTCATCTAATTATCTTACAACAGATGAAAATGATCTTCCAAGGACGATAACTTTTAGCAGTATGGAAAACTCGCCTTGTGTTACAGTCAATGTGTGCAACTATCCGCAAACATTGATAAAGCATAATGACAAGGATATCACATACACTTTGAAAGTCGAGCTTGTGGACAGCAACGGAAATGCCGTTACCGGAGAAGAAACTGCAAAATATTCAGTTGAATATAACGGTGAAAAAAAGACTTTTGGAAGCAATTCAAAAATAGAGTTTTCACTTCTGAAACTTATGGCTGACGATTTCAACAAGCATGAATTTGTGCTGACTTTTGATAAGTCACAGCTCACAAAGTCTGACATATACATGAGAGTGACAGCCACTCCTACAAATCAGGCAGAGTTGAAACCGCTCTCCGCAAAGCTTGGCGTTATTTATATAAATAATAACACATCAGCAACATGGACAGGCACATTCATCGACAATGCTACCTCGCCTAAAGATCTTGACAGCTTCAACTACCGCCTGTCAGGCAGTGGCGAGGGTACTGTCACCCTGACTTGGAATACGAACTATGTTGATATCAGCCCATGGTTTAAGAATACTTATGATCTGACTATTTCAAAGGACAGTTCTGGCATAGCCACTGCAACTTTGAAAGTCAATTCTGCTGAAAAAAATCAATATGACATTCAGTTCTATCGAACGAACGGCATTAACAGTGCAGAGCAGTGGTCTGACGGTAATCATACCAATATTACGGTGACTGGTACGGGATTTGTTTCAATGAGTTTCACTCAAAGCACAGCGACTGAAAATTAGAATATGTACAAAAAAACGGACTGCAAACAAAATGCAGTCCGTTTCCTTTTGTAGGGGCGAACAGTGTTCGCCCGTTTCTTGGTTTGGTGTTAAATTAGAGTGCAGACTTCAAAGCCTCAGCAAGCTGGGCAGGACATGATGTGCCACGTCCGTTGCAGTCGATGCCCTCAAGTCTGTCAATAACGTCTTGAACCTTCATGCCCTCAACAAGCTTTGATACACCCTGTGTGTTGCCGTTACAGCCACCTGTGAAATGCACTTTCTTTACGATACCGTCCTCGACCTCGATATCAATTTTTCTTGAACATACTCCCTTTGGAGTGTAGCTGATAGTTGCCATTTGAAAAACCTCCTAAATTCTTGCTACGCCTGTTTCTCTTGCAGCCTTTGCCACAGCCTCAGCCACAGCGACAGGTACTGACCTGTCAAAAGAGTTAGGCAGAATAAATTCCGCACTGAGCTTGTCCTCAGGCACACAGCCTGCGATAGCCTTTGCGGCAGCCATTTTCATTTCCTCGTTGATGTCAGAAGCCCTTACCGCAAGCGCACCCTTGAAAATGCCAGGGAATGCGATAACGTTGTTTATCTGGTTAGGGAAGTCTGAACGTCCTGTGCCCACGATAAACGCACCTGCCGCCTTTGCTTCGTCAGGCATTATCTCAGGAGTCGGGTTAGCCATTGCGAAAAGTATAGGCTTATCATTCATGGATTTAACCATGTCAGCGGTCACAAGCTTTGGCTTGGAAACGCCCACGAAAGCGTCTGCACCCTTGAGTGCGTCAGCAAGAGAGCCGTGGAGCTTGTTCTTGTTTGTGACCTTAGCCATTTCAGCGTGAGCCTCGTTAAGATAATCATCGCCCTCGCAGATTATTCCCTCACGGTCTACCATGATAAGGTTGCCGATACCAAGAGAAAGCAAAAGCTTTCCGATAGCACAGCCGGCCGCACCTGCGCCGTTTATAACAAGCGTGATATCCTCTATCTTCTTGTTTGCTACCTTGCAGGCATTCATAAGTGCCGCACCGACAACGATAGCAGTTCCGTGCTGATCGTCATGGAAAACAGGAATATCAACTTTCTCTTTAAGCTTAGCCTCTATCTCAAAGCACCTTGGAGCGGCGATATCTTCAAGATTTATACCACCGAAACTGTCTGATATCATAGCGATAGTGTTTACTATCTCGTCAACGTCATTGGACTTTATGCAAAGTGGAAAAGCGTCAACGTCTGCGAACTCCTTGAAAAGTGCGCATTTTCCCTCCATAACAGGCATACCTGCCAGACCGCCAATATTGCCAAGACCAAGCACAGCAGAGCCGTCTGTGATAACAGCCACAAGATTTGCACGTCTTGTAAGCTCATATGAAAGGTCAGGATCTTTCTGTATCTCAAGGCAAGGCTGTGCAACGCCTGGTGTGTAAGCCAGCGTCAGGTCTTTTGCATTGTTTACCTTTGCTCTTGAGCAGACCTCTATCTTGCCTTTCCATTCTCTGTGTTTCTGTAGGGATTCTTCCATTACGTTCATTTTATACAGTCCTCTCTATTACAGCCAAACTAGGCTTTGTTACGCATTAAAGGAACATTACCGCATGATAATGTCCCTTTATTATACCATATTATTTCTCCGTTTTCACAGCCGCTTTGTTAGCTTTTTGTGAATTTATATGAATGAGCTTGAACAGCTTATCAAGATTTTCCTTGTCAGTGGTCATGCTTCCGATATGTGTCATAGTCTCATTATACAGACCGTGGAAGTCAGAGCCACCGGTCACTATCAGGTCATGTTCCTTTGCGATATCCACAAGCTTCTGCTGTTGAGTTGGAGTAGCAGAGTAATGATAAGCTTCAATTCCGTCAAGTTTGCCTGCCTCGATAAGCTCAAGTAGCAGCTCGGTGTTGTTGAACATAACAGGGTGTGCCATAACAGCAATGCCCTTTGCGGAGTGTATAAGGTCAAGCACAAAGTTTACGTCAGGATATTCACGGGTCACAAGACATTCGCCGTTTGGATATGCAAAAAGCTTGTCGTTCACAGAGCCGTAAAGCTCAGTGGCATAGCCGTAATTTACCAATGCTCTCATGATATGCTGTTTAAAAATGCTCTTTGAGCTTTTTGTGTAGTGCAGTACAGCGTCGGCAGGGATAGGATATCTTGCCATTACATTTTCTATCATTTCCTTTGCACAGTCTTTTCTTAT
Organism: Ruminococcus sp. RTP21198st1_G1_RTP21198_201120; assembly: GCF_040924265.1. Taxonomy (NCBI): domain Bacteria; kingdom Bacillati; phylum Bacillota; class Clostridia; order Eubacteriales; family Oscillospiraceae; genus Ruminococcus; species Ruminococcus sp. RTP21198st1_G1_RTP21198_201120. The sequence goes on along the minus strand of NZ_JBCOMH010000002.1, from coordinate 132,919 downwards.
CTGGCATGACTTCAGGCAAAGACCTTCCAGCCTGTCAGGTTTCTGCGGTGCATAGCAAAGAATGTGTACTTTTGAATTGCGCTTCTTGTCCCATGCGGAAAGCTCTACCGCAGGAATGACCTTGACCCCATAACGTTCGCCAAGTATTTGCGCTCTGTTTGATGATGAAAGAGTGTCATGGTCTGTTATCGCAAGAAAGTCAAGTCCCATTCTCTTCGCCTGAACAATGACCTCTTCTATACCCAGCGAGCCGTCAGACAGTGTTGTGTGACAATGCAGATCTCCTGTCATACCTTTGTTCCTCCAAATCTATAAAATATATCTGTCATTTTCTGTATGTATAGTACAGTCGTTAAATTTGACTAAATAATTATAACATATTTTATATACATTTGCAAGCACTTTTGAACAATTTACACAAAATTTGCATGAAAATTATATTATTTTGTCGTATATGACAAATCCACAGTGTCGAAATAGTGCGATTTAACGAAATATCAGAGCTTATATCCAAAGAATTTTTCGCAAAACCATACGTCTTTAACCTGAAAGCTCTTGCCGTTTAGATATTCAAGTATGCCTGCTTCAGTGGTGAATTTAAAGGTGAGCTTGTACGAATAAAGTGCCTGCGTTTTCACATTGTATGCACGATTGACTTTATTTATTCCGTATTTGCCGTCACCAAGGAGAGGATGACCAATGTGAGCAAGATGCGCCCTTATCTGATGCGTCCTGCCTGTGATGAGGTCAACTTCGAGAAGTGCAAGATCATCAGCCTTGTTTTCCGCAAGCACACGATACGATGTTATCATAGTGCGACTGCCCTGAAACTTTTTGTCAGATACCCTGACGGTCTTTGTCGCCTCGTCCTTTTGATGATAAGCCGTGAGCCGAGCAGACTTTTCCTTTGGTATGCCCACTGTCACACAAAGATAAAGCTTTTCAAGTTCTCTGTCTTTAACTTTCTGATTAAGCACACGCAAACTTTCAGCATTTTTCGCACATATTACAATGCCGCCTGTGTTGCGGTCGATCCTGTTGCAAAGGGCAGGAGCAAAAGACAACTCCTCCTCAGGACGGTATTCGCCCTTGTCATATAAATAGTGCTGTATCCTGTTTATAAGTGTGTCTGTCGAGCCGCTTTCGTCCTCATGTACCACAAGTCCGCACTTTTTGTCGCAAAGGATAATATTCTCGTCCTCGTAAATAATATTCAAAGACGTTGGCGCACTGAGAAAAGCAGGTCTGTCAGCAACTTCGCCCTCGAAAAATTCGTCATTGATGTAAAGCTGCATAACGTCACCGCAAGCAAGCCGTGTGGATATCTCACAGCGTTTGCCGTTGACCTTGATACGTTTTAGACGCAGATATTTGTACAGCAGATTTTTAGGTAGCTTCGGCACAGCTTTTGTGAGAAACTTGTCAACACGCTGACCTGCGTCATTCTGATTTATGGTAAATTCTCTCATGTCATACCTCAGAGCTTCACACGAGCGGAGAATCCTCCGTCAATAAGCTCGTCAAGACCTGAGCTGTCAGCACCGCTTTCACGGAGAAGCAGAAGAATTTCTGACATATCGCAGGCTTTGCCTTTACGGCGAGATATCTCCTCTTCACATTTGATAGCATATTGTAAAGGCTTTTTGTCAGCAGGGAAGTTCACATCTGACCCTTGAGCGATGAGCCATTTGATGAAATCAACACTTCGCTTGTCAGGCTTGAGAACGCCGTCCTGCTCAACAAAGTCAGCACTTTCGATAGCAGTGAGCAAGAAAGTCAGACCGTTGCTGTCAGTGTCGTTGTAGTCCACATCATCAGAGATGAATAAGAATTTAAGCTCTTCCAGTTCACGCTTTGAGAGGGTGTAGTTGTATTCGTCATATGATCTATTCATGTTACGTCCTCCTGAAATTATTACTATAGTGATATTATAACCTAAAGTGTGGGAGAATGCAAGGGGGGGAGCGGTATTAAGTGAGGAGTGAGGAATGAGGAGTGAGGAATGGGCAAAGCTGAACAAAGATGTGGACAAGCATCGAGCGTAGCGAGCACTTAAACGCAGGCTCAAGCCCGGCGTTAGAGGGCTTGTGGGTTCTTAGGGCAAAGCCCTGAGCGGAGTTTGAGGCAGAGCCTCAATAGGCGTAAGCCTACTAGGTGCAGATTGAATTATAAAAAGCAGAAGAAGGTTGTGCTCTATTATAAAGTAATATCGGAGCAAAAATCTGCACCGCTTACCATTTCCCTAATCAAATGTAACCCCGCAAAGAGCGTAGCGATTTTGCGGTAGTAGAACCTATCCCGAACCACTGTAGGGGCGAACAGTGTTCGCCCGTGCTCAGGATTTGCTGTAAATTCAGAATTGTCGGGGAGAATTTTTTGCTGCCGAACCTTGTTGTTACCGTGGGTTTGTTTCTTCGACGGGCGAACGGTGTTCGCCCCTACACATACATCGAGCTGATACCGCAGGTTGAGTAACAATACCAGTCCGAAAAATCGTACATATACGCAAATTCAAAAAATATTGATAAAAAAGCCTTTACAATTAAAAATAATTGTAATATAATGATTAAAACAACTGTTCGATTGAGGAGGTATTTATGGATAAGTTTCAGCTTGTTTCAGATTATAAGCTTTCAGGTGATCAGCCCGAAGCAGTGGACGCTCTGGTAAAGGGTATCGAAAGCGGTATGAGAGAGCAGACCCTTATGGGCGTTACTGGTTCCGGCAAGACCTTTACTATGGCAAACGTTATTGCTAGGATAAACCGTCCAACGCTCGTGCTTGCCCATAATAAGATACTTGCCGCTCAGCTTTGCTCTGAGTTCAAGGAGTTTTTTCCGAACAATGCCGTGGAATATTTCGTGTCCTACTATGACTATTATCAGCCTGAAGCCTATGTGCCTAGCAAGGACGTTTATATCGAAAAGGACAGCTCCGTTAATGACGAGATAGATAAGCTCCGCCATTCCGCTACCTCCGCTATCGCTGAACGCCGCGACGTTATTATCGTTGCCAGCGTTTCTTGTATCTACTCCCTCGGCGACCCTGAGGAGTATAAGTCCATGGTGGTGTCTATCCGCCGTGGTATGGAGAAATCCCGTGACAGGCTTATCGCTGACCTTGTGGGTATCCAGTATGAGCGAAACGATATAAATTTTGTGAGAAACAAGTTTCGTGTCAGGGGAGATGTGGTGGAGATATTTCCTGCAAATTCTACTGATACAGCTATCAGAGTGGAGTTCTTCGGCGATGAGATAGACCGTATCACTGAAATAAATGTGGTGACCGGCGAGGTGCTTTGCTCACTTGCTCACGCCGCAATTTTCCCTGCGTCACATTATATCGTCAGCCGTGACAAAATGCACGACGCTATCGAGGAGATTAAGCAGGAGCTTGACGAGCGTATCAAGTATTTCAAAGACAACGATATGCTTATCGAAGCTCAGCGTATCGCACAGCGTACCAACTATGATATTGAGATGTTGGAGGAGATAGGCTTTTGCAGCGGTATCGAGAACTATTCCCGTGTGCTTGCAAGACGTCCCGCAGGCTCTACGCCGTTCACTCTCCTTGACTTTTTGCCTGAGGATTTTGTGCTTTTCGTGGACGAGTCACACGTTTCTCTGCCGCAGGTAAGAGGTATGTATGCAGGCGACAGAGCACGAAAACAGACCCTTGTTGACTACGGTTTCAGACTGCCGTCAGCAATGGATAACAGACCGCTGACCTTTGATGAGTTCTATTCTCATATCAATCAGGCGGTTTTCGTGTCAGCTACCCCAGGACCTATCGAGCAGGAAAAATCACAGCAGATAGTTGAGCAGGTAATAAGACCGACAGGTCTGCTTGACCCTGAGATAATCGTAAAGCCGACTGAGGGTCAGATAGAGGACTTGCTCAGTGAGATAAATATGCGCACAGCTAAAAATCAGCGTGTGCTTGTTACTACTCTTACAAAGAAAATGGCTGAGGATCTTACAAACTATCTCAAGAGCTTTGATGTCAAGGTGAGATATATGCACCACGATATCGACACTATCGAGCGAATGGAGATAATCCGTGACCTGCGTCTGGGCGAGTTCGATGTGCTTGTTGGTATCAACCTTTTGCGTGAGGGTCTTGACCTGCCTGAGGTAACTCTTGTGGCTATACTTGATGCCGATAAAGAGGGCTTCCTGCGTTCTGAAAGCGCACTTATACAGACCATAGGCAGAGCCGCTCGAAACGCCGAGGGCAAGGTAATAATGTATGCCGACACCGTGACACGTTCAATGGAAAAGGCTATCACCGAAACGGAGCGCCGACGTGCAATACAGATGAAGTTCAACAAAGAACACGGCATAGTTCCGAAAACTATCGTCAAGGATATAAGAGATGTAATAGAGATATCCACCAAGGAAGAGGTGGAATACGAAGCAAGGCAGAAAACAAAGCTTTCAAAGCAGGAAACTGCAAAGCTTATAGAAAAGCTCACAAAGGAAATGAAAGAGGCGGCAAAGCTGCTTGAATTTGAGCACGCCGCATTCTTGCGTGATAAAATTGCGGAGTTAAAGGGTGAGAAGAAATAAAAAGCCTTGCGAAACATAAAACGGATATATATCCACAAAACGTGTGTAGCCCGCCTGCATACCAATATGTGATTTTTCAATACCAAAAGGAGAGTAAAGAATACCAATGCCAATTAACGAGATAGTTATAAAAGGTGCAAGAGAGCATAATCTCAAAAATGTTGATGTTACCATACCGAGAGATAAGCTTGTTGTTATGACAGGTCTTTCGGGTTCGGGTAAATCTTCTCTTGCATTCGATACCATATACGCTGACGGACAAAGACGTTATGTTGAGTCGCTGTCATCTTATGCGAGAATGTTTTTGGGTCAAATGGATAAGCCTGATGTTGACAGCATAGAGGGACTTTCACCTGCTATATCCATAGATCAAAAGACTACCTCCAAAAATCCACGTTCAACTGTTGGAACAGTCACCGAGATATACGACTATCTCAGATTGCTTTACGCCCGTATAGGCGTGCCACATTGTCCTGTCTGCGGAAGAGAGATACGTCAGCAGACTGTTGACCAGATAGTGGATAAGATAATGGAGCTTGAAGAGGGTACAAAGATTCAGCTTTTAGCTCCTATCATCAGAGGACGCAAGGGCGAGCATACAAAAGAGCTTGACCGTGCAAGAAAGTCGGGCTATGTGAGAGTGCGTATCGACGGCATAACCTATGACCTTTCAGAAGAGATAAAAATAGAGAAAAATAAAAAGCACACTATCGAGATAGTCGTTGACCGACTTGTTATCAAAGAGGGCATAAAGTCCCGTCTTACCGACAGTATCGAAACTGTTTCATCGCTTACAGGGGGACTTGTAGGAGTTGACGTTATCGGCGGAGAGGAAATGCTTTTTTCACAGAATTATGCCTGCCCTGAGCATGGTGTTTCTATCGACGAGCTGACACCGAGAATGTTCTCATTCAACAATCCTTTCGGTGCTTGCGAAAAGTGTACAGGTCTTGGCGTGTTCAAGAAGATAGACCCTGAGCTTATTATCCCTAACAAGGACCTTTCCATAAGGCAAGGCGCAATCAAAGCCAGTGGCTGGAACAGCCTTGAAGAAGGCTCTATCGCCATGATGTATTTCAACGCAATTTCTGAGACCTACGGCATATCCCTTGACGAGCCTGTGAAAAATCTCGACAAGGACGCTATAGACATTTTCCTTTACGGCACGCAGGGTCAGAAGCTTCACCTAAAGCGTGGCAATAAGTTCTATAAGGCTGACTATCAGGCAGAATTTGAGGGCGTTATACCAAACCTTGAAAGGCGTTACAAGGAATCCAACAGCGATTGGGCAAAGGCTGATATAGAAGCTTATATGAGCGATGAGAAGTGTCCTGCCTGCCATGGTGAAAGGCTGAAAAAAGAAAGCCTGAGCGTTACAGTTGGCGGAATAAATATCGCAGAGCTTTGTCACAAATCGGTTGCAAAAGCCCTTGAATTTTTCGAAAACCTTGAGATAAGCGACCGTGACAAGCTTATCGGTGAGCAGATAATAAAAGAGATAAAGTCACGCCTTGGCTTTCTCAAAAGCGTTGGACTTGAATATCTCACCCTGTCACGTTCCGCAGGCACACTCTCAGGCGGTGAGAGCCAGCGTATAAGGCTTGCAACGCAGATAGGCTCATCACTTGTGGGTGTGCTGTATATCCTTGACGAGCCGTCTATCGGTCTGCACCAGCGTGACAATGACAAGCTTATCGCAACCTTAAAAAGGCTTCGTGATCTTGGCAATACCCTCATAGTGGTAGAGCATGACGAGGACACAATGCGTGCGGCAGATTTCGTGGTTGACGTTGGACCAGGGGCAGGCATTCACGGCGGCGAGATAGTCTGCGCAGGAACTGTTGACGATATAATGAAGTGCAAGCGTTCTATCACAGGACAGTATCTCAGCGGTGCAAAGAAAATACCTGTCCCTGAAACACGCAGACAGGGCAACGGCAAGTATCTGAAAGTTATCGGTGCAACACAGAACAATCTAAAAAACATAGATGTTGAGATACCACTGGGCACTTTCACCTGCGTAACAGGTGTGTCAGGCTCAGGCAAATCATCACTTGTGAACGAGATAATCTATAAGGAGCTTGCGGGCAGATTAAACCGTGCGAAGATACGCTCTGGAGCATTCAAGGAAATGCAGGGGATAGAGCATCTTGATAAGGTAATAGATATCGACCAGTCGCCTATCGGTAGAACGCCAAGGTCTAATCCTGCCACCTATACAGGCGTTTTCACTGATATCAGAGAACTTTTCGCTCAGACCGCTGACGCAAAGATGAAAGGCTACGGTGCAGGACGTTTCTCATTCAACGTCAAAGGCGGAAGATGTGAAGCCTGTGAGGGCGACGGTATAATCAAGATAGAAATGCACTTTTTGCCTGACGTGTATGTACCGTGCGAGGTATGCGGCGGAATGAGATACAACCGTGAAACGCTGGAGGTAAGATACAAGGGAAAGAACATCTATGACGTGCTTGAAATGACAGTGGAAGAGGGCGTTGAGTTTTTCAGTGCTATCCCTAAAATAAGCCGTAAGCTTGAAACACTGTATGAAGTTGGTCTTGGCTATGTGAAGATAGGGCAGGCGGCTACAACGCTTTCAGGCGGTGAAGCACAAAGAGTCAAGCTTGCCACAGAGCTTTCAAAAAGAGCCACAGGCAGGACGATATACATTCTTGACGAGCCGACTACAGGACTTCATACTGCTGACGTGCATAAGCTTATAGAGGTATTGCAGAAGCTTGCAGACGGGGGAAATACAGTGCTTGTTATAGAGCATAATCTTGATGTAATAAAGACCGCAGACCACATTATAGACCTTGGTCCTGAGGGTGGCGACGGCGGCGGAACTATCGTTTGCACAGGAACGCCTGAGGAAATTGCGGCTTGCGACAGGTCTTATACGGGACAGTATTTGAGGAAGATGCTGTAACAAATGAGGAATGAGGAGTGAGGAATGAGGAATTGGCATAGCTACACCTTGCGGCTCTTCAGCACGAGGTAAATGTATGCACTTTGTTTGTTCTGCTATATGGTGCAGAGGGGTGCAGAAATGAAACTACCAAACAAAAAATAATCAAAGCGGTGTCGAGAAATAAAACTCGCACCGCTTTTTCTATAACTCAAACAAAGCACCAGCAAAGAGCGTAGCGATTTTGCGGCAGTAGAACCTTTCCCGAATAAAATGTAGGGGACGACGCCCTCGGCGTCCCGCTATCCCTCGCCTGCGGAATTATTGGCAAACGTCACAATAATGTATCCCGAATAATTCGGCATCAGGGGTGTGATAATCACAGCGTTGCCCCTCCATTTAGCAACCAAAAAATCCCAATATCGAAGATATAACAGTTATGGTGTTATCTCTCCGAGCGGGACGTCGAGGGCGCCGTCCCCTACACATTATTTTAGCAAATACCGAATATAAATATCTCGGTGATGAACTTGTTTAAGCTAAAAATCAAAAATACGACTTATGGAATTTCATTCAGCTTTTTCTTTGTTATAGCCCTCGTGACGATATGCTCTGCGACCCAAACGGAAAAATTGCTCATGACCCTTGTTAGTTGCGCACTCCACGAACTTGGTCACCTCGTACTTATGACCGCTTTCGGAAGCTCACCGCAAGAAATTGTTGTCTATGGAGGCGGTATCCGCATTACTCCTGATAATAAACAGCTTTCTAAAAATCACGAGCTTGCTGTGCTTTTCGGTGGTGCAGCAGTAAATTTTGCTCTCTGCCTGCTGTCATATCTAACAAGTGGCGGTGGCTTTTTCTGTCAGGTGAATTTTCTTCTTGGTGTGCTGAACCTATTGCCATTTCGCTATTTTGACGGTGGCAGGATACTCGTCCTGCTGGCGGACGGCAAGATTTGTGAGCTTTTCAGGGCGGTATTTATACTGCTTACAGCGGTGGCTATGATACATATGATTCTCCACGGCACTGTGAGCATATCATTTGCCGCAACTTTTTGTTTTATCGTCCTCTCCGAAGTCATATATTAACACTTTGCTTATTGCTTTTGTAATATATTTTTGGTATAATAATATGAAATGCTTATGTATCTGTAGGGGAGAACAGTGTTCGCCCGTTTCACCTCACTTTGTGTATTGCTCTCGCTTTACTGGGTGCGGTGAGATAGTACAGACATTCAATATCGGAGGATAAAACGTTGGAAGAATTAAAAAAGAAAATAGAAAAGCTGTTGCTTAAAGTGCAGCGTCCGTCAAGGTATATCGGCGGCGAGGTGGGCAGCGTTGTAAAGGATAAGGATAAGGTGGACGTGCGCTTTGCCTTCTGCTTTCCTGATACCTACGAGGTGGGTATGTCACACCTTGGCATGAAGATACTTTACGGTCTGAAAAATGCCCGTGAAAATTGGTGGTGCGAGCGTGTCTTTATGCCTGAAGAGGACTACAACAAGCTTATGCGTGAGAACGATATCCCACTTTACGCTCTTGAGAGCCTTGACCCTATAAAGGATTTTGATTTCATCGGCTTTACGCTCATGTATGAGCTTTCTTATAATAATGTGCTTGAAATGCTCGACCTTGCAGGCGTGCCGGTGCTTGCAAAGGACAGAACTGAGCTTACACCTCTTGTTATCGCAGGCGGTCCGTGTGCCTGCAACCCTGAGCCTATGGCTGACTTTTTCGACCTGTTCATTCTTGGCGAGGGCGAAGAGGTCAACGTGGAGCTTCTTGAACTTTATGAGAGAATGAAGCCTTTGAAGCCTACTAAGCAGGAGTTTCTAAGAGAAGCCGCAAAGCTGGAGGGTGTTTATGTTCCGTCTTTCTATGACGTTGATTACAATGAGGACGGTACTGTGAAGTCTATCACGCCAAACGTCCCTGAGGCACCTGCTAGGGTCAAAAAGCGTGTTATAAAGGATTTTGATAAGGTATATTACCCCGAGGGCTTTGTTGTGCCGTTTACTCAGATAGTCCATGACAGAGCGGTGGTTGAGGTACTGAGAGGGTGCATAAGAGGCTGTCGATTCTGTCAGGCAGGCTTTATCTACCGCCCGTTCAGAGAGAAAAGTATCGACACCATAAAGAACGAAACAAAGTCCCTTTGCGAGCAGACAGGCTATGAGGAAGTTTCTCTTTCGTCACTGTCAACAAGCGACTATACAGAGATAAACAAGCTTTTGGAAAATCTTGTGGAATACACCGACGGCGAGCAGATAAACCTTTCACTGCCTTCGCTGCGAATAGACAATTTCAGTGAAGAACTTTTGGAGAAAATAAAGTCCGTAAGAAAAAGCGGTCTGACCTTTGCACCTGAAGCAGGCACTCAGCGTCTGCGTGACGTAATAAACAAAAACATAACCGAAGACGAGATAATGCGTACCTGTCGCACTGCCTTTGAGGGCGGTTACAGCACTGTAAAGCTTTATTTCATGCTTGGTCTTCCAGAGGAAACGCTGGAGGACGTTGAGGGTATCGCAAAGCTTGCACAGAAAGTCCTTGACCTTTATTACGAAACACCAAAAGAAAAGCGTGGCAAGAGCGTGCAGATATCAGTTTCTACTGCAACATTCGTACCAAAGCCTTTTACTCCGTTCGAGTTCGAGCCACAGGCAACTCCCGAGGAGATAAAAGTGAAACAGGAACACCTTTTCAAAAGTCTTACAAGCCGTAAGATACGCCTTAGCACTCACCAATCCTATACATCTATATTGGAAGCAGTTCTTGCAAGGGGTGACAGGCGTCTTGGTAAGGCGATATACACCGCATGGAAAAAGGGTTGCTATCTTGACGGCTGGGACGAGCATTTCAAGGCTGACAAGTGGCAGGAAGCATTTGAGGAGTGCGGGCTTGACACAAGCTTTTACGCACATCGCAGACGTTCTTATGACGAGATAGCGCCGTGGTCGCACCTTGATTATCTTGTGAGCCACGAGTTTTTCGTTCGTGAGAACAAGAAAGCACATCAGGCAGTGACTACAAGAAACTGCAAAGAGGGCTGTTCAGGCTGTGGCATAAAATGCGAATACGGAGGTGTTTACTGTGGCAAACGCTGAGCCGAAGAATGTAAATCTCCGTTTGGAGAGATTTGAATACAGAGCGGTATTTTCAAAAACAGGCAGGGCGAAATACATTTCTCATCTTGACCTCATGAGAGCCTTTCAGCGAGTGTTCAAAAGGGCGCACCTGCCAATATGGCACACTCAGGGTTTCAATCCTCATGTGTATATAATGTTCCCACTTGCATTGCCCCTTGGCACTGACAGCAGGGTAGAGATAATGGACTTTGCTCTCACTGAGGATATCCCATACAACGAGGTCTTGGAGCGAATGAACGCACAAACGCCTGTTGGTCTGGAGATAGTGAGCGTTTCAAAGCCTGAGCATAAGCATACCGACATTACAGCGGCGGAGTATGTGGTGAGGCTGAAAACAGATAAGAGCGTACATGAAGTGGCGGAGCTTTTCGACAAGTTCATAGCACTTGACAAGATAGAGATAGAAAAGCGAACCAAGAAAAAGACTATCAATCTTGTGGATATAAAGCCACATATCACAGTGCTTGACAGCAAAGAGCTAGAGGATAGTTTTGAGGTGACATTAAAGCTGCCGTGCGGAAGCTCCTTCAATCTTAATGTGAACGTAGTCATAGACACGTTCTGTGAGCGTTATGGTATAGAAATATCGGAAATTTATACAGAACGTACAAAAATACTCATGACAAATGGCGAAAATTTTATATAAACATCCTTGCAAAAGGTTTTGAGATGTGGTATAATATTAAAGCATTTGAATTACCGTCGGTTCTTCCGACGAGAGTTAATGCCACGCCTTTGAACGAAAGGCACGACATTAAAGCGGGCAGTCCTCTGGCTTTGCAGCGATAGCTGCTATAAAGCGAATGAATGTCTGAAAATATTAAGGAGGAATTTAAAGTGGACGCTTTAAAGCAGATTTCTAATTCAAGCCTTAAATCCGAGGCACCTGTTATCAATGTTGGTGATACAGTAAAGGTACACGTAAGAATTACAGAGGGTGACAAGTCCAGAATCCAGGTATTCGAGGGCACAGTTATCGCTAAGAAGCACGGTGGAATCCACGAGACATTCACAGTTCGTAGAGTAGCTCACGGCTGTGGAATCGAGAGAGTTTTCCCTGTTCATTCACCTGTAGTTGAAAAGGTAGAGGTTGTACGCAGCGGTAAGGTTCGCCGTGCTAAGCTCTATTATCTCCGTGACAGAGTTGGTAAGGCAGCTAAGGTCAAGGAAGCTATCAGATAATTCTTTCTATAAAAACGAGTCGGCTTTGGTCGGCTCTTTTTTTATATCCACGACTGAGTTGTTCGCACGATATACGGTAGGGGCGAACAGCGTTCGCCTGCATATATCGCCCGACAATTTTATGATATTCGTACATTCGTTATATTTTCACAAACCATGTAGGGCGTCGTCCCTACAGTTCTGAATTTGTACAAGTTCTGAGCATGGGCGAACACTGTTCGCCCCTACAGATTATTTGGGATAGTTTGTCTTGCCGCAAAATCACATGACATTTCACCGTCACATTGCACAAAATATCAGCACTTGATTTGTATAAACAAATGATTTATATTTTAATTTGGCAACATTTCTGCAATTGTTGCATTTTTTATGCAACAAAACGCCCTTTTTTCTGGATAAGTAGAGGGGGATAATTTCCTCTGCTTCACAGAGAAAGGACGATAAAAATGGCAAAGAATTTTCACACAGACAACAAAGCGTTCATGCTTTACAAAGACTGGGAGGACATTTTTCAGGCGCTTGACAGCAGCGAAGAGATAGGCGAGCTTGTCATGGCGCTGTTTGCTTATGCAAAGAGGGGAGAAACACCAAAGCTGTCAGGCGGAACAAAGATAGCGTTTCTTATGATGAGGGCTGCTATCGAGCGTGACGGCATTGCATGGGAAGAGGTGTGTGCTCAAAGGAGCGAGTGCGGTAAAAAGGGCGGCAGACCTAAAAAGTATGATGAGTCAGGGAATACTGATGAAAAAGCTGAGCAGACAGCTGCATCAGCAGATAATGCAGAAGAAAAACCTCAGGGTATAAATGATACCGCAGAAAAACCAAAAGCTTTTTCACAAACCGAAAGGTTTTCAGAAAAAGCAAAAAAAGCTGATAAAGATATAGATATAGATAAAGACAAAGATACAGATATAGATATAGACAAAGATACAGATAAAGATACAGATAAAGACAAAGATAAAGATAAAGCTATAGATAAAGAGAAAAAGAAAGACGCAGGGACAGCGAAGTCTGTCGTCAGGTCTTTCGGCACACACAAAAATATAATGCTCACATCAGAGCAGTATAACGAGCTTGAAAGCAGGTGTCGGTCTGTCGGTCTGTCTTTAGAGAGCTATATATCTAAATTATCTCAATGGCTGTTTACCAAGGACAGGCACTGCACAGACCCATACCGCATAATCTCAGGCTGGCTTGACAATGATTCAAAGAGAAAGACTGCGGCAAAGCCCAAAGAAAAACAAGGCTGCGATCTGTCGTGGTATGATGACTTTGCCATGAATTTTGATCTGTCAAAGTTTTTTTAGGCAATATCAAAAAGAAATTTATCTCACCCCCTTGTAATTTGTTTTGAAATTTGATATAATAAATCTATATGAGTATTTGACGGCTTTTGCCGCCTTTGGATAAAGGATCGAGGCTTTTATGGACGATAATAAAAAATTCGGCGACGTTTCTCAGGAGGATATTGATAAGGCTAAAAAAGCCGCCCCTGACGACCTAAAGGAAAAACAGCCCGTGAATGTTATGGACGAGGTCTTTGAATGGGCTGAATCTTTCGTGTTCGCTATGTTTGTGGTGATCCTGATATTTACTTTTTTCTTCAGGATAGTTCTTGTTCAGGGTCCTTCTATGCGTGAGACCTTGCAGGATCAGGACAGACTTATAATCACTCACATAAATTATACACCGCAAAAGGGCGATATCGTTGTTATCAACAGCGAAAAGCTTGGCAAAACTATCATCAAGCGTGTTATCGGCACCGGTGGAGATAAGGTGGTCGTTGATTATAATAACAACACCGTTACAGTAAACGGTAAGGTCATTTCAAATGACAATATCAGGGAAGCTATGTATAACACTAACCTCTTTGATGAGAAATATGAAGTGGAAGAAAATGTTTTTGAGTATGATGTGCCTGAGGGCAAGCTGTTCGTCATGGGTGATAACAGAAATAATTCCACAGACAGCAGAAGGATAGGCTTTATCGACCCGTCTGACGTGCTTGGTAAGGCAGTTTTAAGGCTTTATCCATTTGACAGCTTTGGTAAGGTAAGTTGAAAAAGCAGGGTAAAAGAGCTGTTGATAATCTGTTCGACTTTCTTGAGATCATAGTCATGGCAATGTTCGTGGTCGTGCTTGTTTTTACTTTTGTGTTTAGAACAGTGAATGTACAAGGACAGTCAATGCAGGACACTCTTTTTGAAAATGATTCTCTTGTTATATCAAAACTGCTTTATACGCCAAAGCAGGGTGATATAGTTGTGGTCAACTCGTCTGTTCTTGACAATAGGATAATCAAACGTATCATTGCCTTAGAAGGGCAAAAGGTCGAGATAGACAACAAGTCGGCTATAGTCAAGGTCAACGGAGCAGTGCTTGATGAGAGCTATATTAAGTGCGACGGCAGCTTTGATGACGAGTATTTTGATGAAAGATACTATAATAAAGAAAGTGAAGTTTATGAATATGAAGTGCCTGCAGGATGTTGCTTTGTAATGGGCGATAACCGAAATCATTCCACAGACAGCCGTGTAATAGGATATGTGCCTTATGACGAGATAGTCGGCAGAGTGCTGTTTCGATTTGCGGCAGGCAATGATGAGGGCGTTGGTAAGGTAGATTGAGTTAGAGTAAGGAGGAAGATATGAGCGAAGTATCTCACGTTCAGTGGTTTCCTGGACATATGGCAAAAACGCGCCGCATAATGGCGTCAAATCTAAAGCTTGTGGACGCAGTGGTGGAAATAACTGACGCTCGTATCCCGTTTTCAAGCAGAAACCCTGAAATGAAGCGTATCGTAGGCTCAAAGCCAAGGCTTGTGCTTCTCAACAAGGCTGATTCAGCCGATCCGGAAGTAACGGCAATGTGGCTCGACTATTATGCAAAACAGGGAATCACAGCACTTGCTACAGATTGTAGGAGCGGCAAAAACGTAAGCAAGTTTTATGGAAAGCTCAAAGAGCTTTTAAAGGACGATATTGAGAAATGGAATGCCAAGGGTATGTCTGGCAGACCTATAAGAATAATGATAGTCGGTATACCAAACGTCGGCAAGTCGTCATTTATAAACAGACTTGCAGGGTCAAGGCTTGCAAAAGTTGAGGACAGACCCGGTGTTACAAGAGGCAAACAGTGGGTAAAGCTTGACGAGGGCTTTGAACTTTTGGATATGCCGGGTGTGCTGTGGCCTAAGTTTGAGGATAAGCTTGTTGGCGAAAGGCTCGCATTTACAGGTGCAGTCAAGGACGATATCATGGACATGGAATATCTCGCCTGCCGTCTGCTTGAGTTTTTGAAAGAGAACTATCCTGAGCTTATCGAGAAACGTTATGGCATCAGAACAGATGATATAGAGCCTGCTGACGAGGAAACTATCGGCTGTGTTGTAGGCTTTGAGCTTCTTGAAAGAATAGGCAGAAAGCGTGGCTTTTTAGTTTCCGGCGGAGAGATAAATACCGAAAGGGCAGCCATTACAGTTATGGACGAGTTCAGAAACGGTACTCTCGGCAGACTTACTCTTGAAAAGCCAAAGGGGTATTGATATGACGCTCAGTGAGTTTGACAACGAGATAAGAAAAAATCATAACGTGGTGTGCGGCTGCGATGAAGCTGGCAGAGGTCCTCTTGCAGGAGATGTGTTTGCAGCGGCTGTGATATTTGATAAGGACACAGTTATAGAGGGGATAAACGACAGCAAAAAGCTTACAGCGAAAAAGCGTGAGGAGCTTTTTGATGAGATAATGGAAAAAGCAGTTGACTTTTCTATACAGACCGCAACAGTGGAAGAGATAGAGGATATAAATATACTTAACGCCGCAATGCTTGCAATGAAAAGAGCGGTGGAGGATATGGACACAAAGCCTGACGTTTGCCTTATCGACGGCAACAAGACCCCTGAGGGGCTTGAGTGTCCTGCCATAGCGGTGGTAAAAGGAGATGCCAAAAGTCAGGCAGTGGCGGCGGCTTCAATTCTTGCAAAGGTCGCAAGGGACAGGTATATGGAGCAAATGGCTGAACAATATCCTGAGTATCGGTTTGAGAAGCATAAGGGCTATGGCACAAAGCTCCACTATCAGATGATAGACCAGTATGGACCATGCGGGATACATAGAATGAGTTTTCTCAAAAAGTATTATGCAAAGAAAAATGGGCATTGACCATACCCAGCGCCGAAAGGCGGGCAATATCGGGGAGGACGCAGTTTGCGGCTTTCTTGTAAGACACGGGTATGAGATAATAAAGAGGAATTTTACCGTCAGAGGCGGTGAAATAGATATAATCGCAGAGAAAGCGGATATCATAGCTTTCGTGGAGGTCAAAACTAGGGAGCATGGCTCTCTTACCTCCGCTGAAGAGGCTGTCGATCCGGTCAAGCAGCGGCATATCGTTCAGACAGCACAGGCTTTTTGTAAGGGGATTTTAGAGCCTGTGTGCTGTCGGTTCGATGTTGCGGCGGTGGAGCTGGAGAACGGCAGAGTCAAAAAGCTGAGATATTATGTGAACGCTTTTGATGCAAGTATGAAATAAAGACCATGGGTCGGATATGCCGAATGAACTGTGTCTGTAGGGGCGAACACTGTTCGCCCGTGACGTGGAATGTTAGACGTTATCTGAACAAATGGTCTGTAAATAGCCGACACCTGTCGGACATCTAAAACAAGAAGGGTTGTTGTTTATGTTTTACAAAAGTACAAGAAACAGCGAAGTAAAGGTTTCGTCTGCACAGGCGATAGCACAGGGCATTTCTGAGGACGGCGGTCTTTTCGTTCCGTCTGAGATACCTGCCATAACACTTGATGATATCAAGGCTCTTGGCGAAAAAAGCTACGCTGAGAGAGCATTTTTCGTTTTCTCAAAGTACCTCACAGATTTCACAGAGGCTGAGATACGCTACTGTGTAGAGGGTGCTTACAACACAAAGAATTTCGACACTGACAATATTGCAGAGCTTGCTCACCTTTTTGACGGCACTTATATGCTTGAACTGTGGCATGGTCCAACTTGTGCATTTAAGGATATGGCTCTCCAGATACTTCCATATCTGCTCACAACTTCTATCAAGAAGCTTGGCGTTGACAAGAAGGTAGTTATCCTCGTTGCTACATCAGGCGACACTGGCAAGGCTGCTCTCGAGGGCTTCAAGGACGTTGAGGGTACAGAGATACTCGTGTTCTATCCAGAGGACGGCGTTTCAGCTATGCAGAAAAAGCAGATGACAACTCAGGAGGGCGGCAACGTCGGCGTTTGCGCTATCAAGGGCAACTTTGACGACGCTCAGACAGGTGTTAAGACTATCTTCACAAGCAAGGAAACTGCCGACAAGCTTGCTGAGAACGGCATGATGTTCTCCTCTGCAAACTCTATCAACTGGGGCAGACTTGCACCACAGATAATCTATTATGTATCTACATACGCTCAGCTTGTTGCTGACGGCGAGATAGAGCTTGGCGATAAGATAAATATCGTTGTTCCAACAGGCAACTTCGGTAATATCCTTGCAGGCTACTATGCAAAGCATATGGGTGTTCCTGTTAATAAGCTTATCTGCGCTTCAAACGCAAATAACGTCCTCACAGACTTTATAAAGACAGGTATTTATGACAGAAATCGTCCGTTCCATACAACTATCTCACCTTCTATGGATATCCTTATCTCTTCAAACCTTGAAAGACTTCTCTATCACCTTAGTGGCTCTGACGACGCTCAGATAAGAGAGTGGTTCGGCAGCCTTTCCAAGACTGGCAGATATGAGGTAACAGACGAAGTGAAGAAGGCTATCGCTGACGAGTTCTATGCAGGCTGCTGCGACGATGAGCAGACAAAGGCTTGCATCAAGGAGATCTATGACGAGTATTCCTACACTTGCGACACTCACACAGCCGTTGCAGTGAAGGTGTACAAGGATTATGCGGCTGCTACAGGCGACAAGACAAAGACTGTTATCGCTTCAACAGCAAGCCCATATAAGTTCTCAGGTTCAGTTCTTGCAGCTATCGGTAAGGATACAAACGCTGACGAGTTCGGTCTTGTTGACGAGCTTGCCGAGGTTTCAAAGATACCTGTCCCTGCTTCACTTGCTGCACTTAAGGATAAGGAAGTAAGATTCACAAAGGTAATCGACAAGGCTGATATGAAGGATTACATCTACTCAGCTCTGGGTATTTGATATGTACCCGTCCGACTATTGTCGGGCGGAGGTCAGCGCACAGCGTATGTCCACTGACCATGGCGAGGGGAATTAGCCTCTTGCCTTGAATGTCTTGCACTCTGTTTCGTCACAGCAGTTAGGGTCGGTGCAGGTACAGCCTACATTGATCTTGCCTGCGGTACATTCGCAGTTGTTGCTGTTGTAAACGCAGTTGTCTACGTTGCAGTGGATACCGTAAATTCTATCCTTCTCCATTTGTACATCGCTCCTTCTGCAGCTTTTTGCTGCAAAAGTAGTATGTGCATGAGTGGTCGGGATAATACATGAAGTTTCTGGAATGGAGGAAAAACCGTGAGCCTATTTGCCATTGCCGACTTGCATTTGTCGCTGGGTACAGATAAACCAATGGATATATTCGGTGGCTGGTCTGACTATGTGACAAAGCTTGAAACAAACTGGCAGAACAAAGTTCGTCCCGAGGACACTGTGGTGATACCGGGTGATATCTCGTGGGGAATGAATTTTGAGCAGTCGAAAAAAGACTTCGAGTTCATAAATAAGCTCAACGGCAGAAAAATAATATCCAAGGGCAATCACGATTATTGGTGGAACACCAAGAACAAAATGGATAAATTTTTCGCAGAAAACGGTTTTGATACCATAAATATTCTGCATAATAATCATTACAGCTATGAGGGCTACGGCATATGCGGAACGAGAGGCTGGATAAGCGATAATGGTGAGCCTGCAGATCAGAAGGTTCTGGCAAGGGAAGCAGGCAGACTTGCGCTCTCTATCGAGTCTGCACAAAAGGCAGGCTTAGAGCCTGTGGTGTTTTTGCATTATCCGCCGCTTTTCGGCAATAGCTGCAATTATGATATGCTTGAAGTGCTTCATAAATACGGCATAAAAAAGTGTTTTTACGGACACCTTCACGGAAGAGCCCATGCTTATGCAATAAACGGCACTCGTGACGGAGTGGAATATCGGCTTATAGCTAGTGATTTCTTGCATTTTGACCCATTGGACATAACGAAAATTGTGCAAAGTGACAATTTATAAAAAAATGCTGGAAATGACAATATATTTGTGCTATAATGTATAAGATACATTTATATAATGGAGGAATAATAAATGAGTTTAAAAGCTACAAACAATGTTGAAACCAATAAGTACGAGCTTGAGATCGAGATCTCTGCTGAGGATTTTGAGGCTGCAATAGAGAAAGCTTATCTTAAAGCAAGAAAGAATATCGCTATGCCTGGCTTCCGTAAGGGCAAGGCTCCTAGAAAGCTTATCGAAAAGGAATATGGCGAGCAGGTATTTTTTGAGGACGCTGTAAATCTTCTGTACGCTCCTGTTGTAAACGGCGCAGTTGAAGAGTCAGGTCTGGAACTTGTTACTCGCCCAGAGGTAGAGGTAACTGAGATCAGCAAGGAAAACGGTGTAAAGCTCAAGGCAACTTGCATCACAAAGCCTGAGGTTGAAGTTAAGGACTATAAGGGTATAGAAGTTGAAAAAGTTGTCAATCCTGTAACTGATGAGGATATCAACAAGCAGCTTGACGCTCTCAGAGAGAAGAATGTAACAGTTGAAACTGTTGACGACAGAGCTGCCGAGAACGGTGACGACGTTGTTATAGACTTCGAGGGCTTCAAGGACGATGTTGCTTTCGAGGGTGGTAAGGCAGAAGATTTCACACTGTCACTTGGAAGCGGTCAGTTCATTCCTGGCTTTGAGGATCAGATCGTTGGTCACAACGCCGGTGAGGATTTCGACATCAACGTAACATTCCCTGAGGAGTATCAGGTAAAGGAACTTGCAGGCGCACCTGCTGTATTCAAGATCAAGCTCAAGAGCATATCAAAGAAGGTTATGCCTGAGCTGGACGATGATATGGTAAAGGATTCAACAGAGTTCGATACAGTTGACGAATACAAGGCTGACGTTAAGAAGAAGCTTGAGGAAGCTAACGAGAAGCACGCTGATTCTGAGGTAGAGGCTAAGATATTCGATAAGGTCATCGAGAATATGACAGCTGAGATCCCACAGGTTATGTTTGACAACAGAGTAAACGAGATGATCGGTGAGCTGGAGCAGAGACTTGCACCACAGGGCATCTCACTTGATCTCTATATGCAGTATACAGGTCAGACTATCGACACTGTAAAGAAGGCATATGCTGAGCAGGCTGAGAAGCAGGTCAAGCTCAGACTTGCACTTGAAAAGATCGCAAAGCTTGAGAATATCGAGGTAACTGAGGACGAGCTTAAGGCTGAGTTCGATAAGCTTGCTGAGGCTTACAAGCTTGACGTTGACCAGATCAAGCAGTTTATCCATGATGACGACCTTAAGAAGGATATTGCAGTTGGCAAGGCTGTTGACCTTATCAAGGACGCAGCAGTTATAAAGTAAGATAATTTATGCTTTCGCCCGCATGACCTTATGCGGGCGAAAAAAGATTAAGGAGGCAATTTTATGGCATTGGTACCTTATGTAGTGGAACAGACAAGCAGAGGCGAGAGAAGCTATGACATTTATTCCCGCCTGCTCAATGACAGAATAATCATGCTCTGCGACCAGATAGATGACGCAGTGGCAAGCGTAGTAGTGGCACAGTTGCTTTATCTTGAGGGACAGGATCCTGAAAAGGATATCGACCTTTATATAAACAGCCCTGGAGGAGTTATCACTGCCGGCATGGCTATCTATGATACTATACAGTATATCAAGTGCGACGTGTCAACTATATGCATGGGTATGGCTGCTTCAATGGGTTCATTCCTGCTTTCAAGCGGCACAAAGGGTAAGAGATTTGCTCTGCCAAACAGTGAGATACTCATTCATCAGCCTCTTATCGCAGGCGGCGGAATTTCTGGTCAGTGTACAGATATCAAGATACATTCTGACCACATGGTAAAGACCAGAGAGAAGCTCAACAGGATACTTGCCCAGAACACAGGCAAGCCTATCGAGCAGATCAACATCGACACTGAGCGTGACAATTATATGACAGCTCAGGAGGCTCTTGAATACGGTCTTATCGACAAGGTAATAACTAACAGATAGGTTCGGTGAAATAAATGGCTAATGATACAATAAGAAAATGCTCGTTCTGCGGCAAGCCTGAGGACAAGGTTAGAACACTTTTTTCAGCAGGCACGAGCCACATTTGTGACGAGTGTGTACTTTATTGCTATAATGTTCTGGCTGAGCAGGAGGGACTTCCTACAACGAAGCAGCGTGG
The DNA here is from genome assembly GCF_040924265.1 of Ruminococcus sp. RTP21198st1_G1_RTP21198_201120. Lineage (NCBI taxonomy): Bacteria > Bacillati > Bacillota > Clostridia > Eubacteriales > Oscillospiraceae > Ruminococcus > Ruminococcus sp. RTP21198st1_G1_RTP21198_201120. The sequence goes on along the minus strand of NZ_JBCOMH010000002.1, from coordinate 111,709 downwards.
CAAGGGTAAAAATGCAGCTGACAGCGGCATAACCCTTAAGAAGCCTGCGGAGATAAAGGCGGTTCTTGATGAGTATGTTATCGGGCAGGAGGAAGCAAAGATAGCGCTTTCTGTTGCGGTATACAATCATTACAAGAGAATTTTGTCACTTAATGACGATGATGACGTAGAGATACAGAAAAGTAACGTTTTGCTTCTTGGACCAACAGGAACAGGAAAGACTTTGCTTGCACAGACTTTGGCAAGGCTTCTGAACGTGCCTTTTGCTATTGCTGACGCTACTACGCTCACAGAGGCAGGCTATGTAGGCGACGATGTTGAAAACGTGCTTACAAGGCTTATTCAGGCGGCAGATTATAATGTTGAAGCGGCTCAGAACGGTATTATTTATATCGACGAGATAGATAAGATATCAAGAAAATCGGAGAACGTTTCTATCACAAGAGATGTAAGCGGTGAGGGCGTACAGCAGGCACTTCTTAAGATAGTAGAGGGCTGTGTGTCCAATGTGCCTCCACAGGGTGGCAGAAAGCACCCTCATCAGGAGTTCATACAGATAGATACGAAGAATATTTTGTTTATCTGTGGCGGAGCTTTTGAGGGACTTGACAGTGTTATCAAGAAGCGTACAGAATCATCATCACTTGGTTTTGGCGGAAAGGTCAAGAGCAAGGAGGACGATAACAACATCATGAAGAGGGTAGTACCACACGATCTTGTTAAGTTCGGTATCGTACCAGAGCTTGTGGGCAGACTTCCTGTTATCACGGTTCTTGACGAGCTTGACGAGGACGCACTTTGCAGGATCTTGACAGAGCCAAAGAACTCGCTTATCAAGCAGTACACGAAGCTTTTCAAGCTTGACAACATCGATTTTGAGATCACAGAGGACGCAAAGCGAGAGATAGCCAAGAGGACTATTGAAGAAAAGACAGGAGCAAGAGGACTTAGAGCGATAGTTGAGAAGATACTCACAAAGCTCATGTTTGAAGCACCATCTGATGATGAGATAGTTGGCATAAAGATAACGGCTGAATGTGTTCGTGGCGAAGCAGAGCCTGAGATAACTCGTGCGGTAAGTTCGGCCAGAAAGAAATAATAGTACAAATCTTTGTACAGATAAATGAGAGGTGGAGTATTCTGCCTCTTTTTTTGTTGCATTTCTGCGTTATCCGCACATTATTTATTTGTTTAACAAACCATGTAGGGGCTGGCGCCCTCGACAGCCCGCTTTTTGGACGTTACATCTTGTGATTTATTACACAAACTTTGAGAAAACACACAAATTGTGGTAAGGACGAGCATTGTTCACCCGTTTCGGTCGCTTGCATAAATTTGTCACAATCAAAAACATTCGACACTTCGATATCGGGACGTCGGGGGCGCCGTCCCCTACATTTTGTTGTTTACGATACGAGGTCATGAAGCTAACGGACGACACTCCCAACTTTGACCGCTTTTTCCCTTGAATTATGCGGAAATATGTGCTATACTAAAGAAAATACACTATAGGGGGTATCCATATGAATGAACTTATCCAACAGTTTATTACTGATGAAGTCACTGCTCTCACTTACTCCGACCTTTGGAACTTCGTCAACTCCAACTCCATTTGCCGTGGTACTTTCGAGGGCAATAATCACATTATCATGAAAATCTCCTCTAATCAATTCATTATTTATCGCATTTGCCTTGGTATGGAAAACACCAAATATCAGGAAGCTGTTCTTGTTGCAAAAACCTACCTGCTTAAAAAGATAAATAGCATGGCTTATCAGCTTCATTTAGAGGATATTCAGAACATTTTAGACTAATTGCTTTTTAAGGAGATCATAAAATGAGTGTGCCTTTGGCTGAACGAATTAGACCCAAAACCCTTGATGATATTGTGGGACAGACCCACCTGTTAGGCGAAAATAAACCTCTCAGGCGTATTATCGAAAGCGGTAAAATACCGAATATGATTTTTTATGGTCCGTCAGGTGTTGGCAAAACTACGGTCGCAAGAATGATAGCAAATAATGCTAATATGACTATGCATAAGCTTAACGGCACAAGTGCTTCTATTGCTGATATCAAGCAGATAGTTGCTGAAACTGAGACACTCAGCGGCATTAATGGTATCTTGCTTTATCTTGACGAGATACAGTATCTTAACAAAAAACAACAGCAATCGCTTCTTGAATACATTGAAAACGGCAAGATAACTCTTATCGCTTCTACCACTGAAAATCCGTATTTTTATGTGTACAATGCTATAATCAGCCGTTCAACTGTGTTTGAGTTCAAGCCGCTTACTTCGGAGGAGATCTTGCCTGCAATAAAGCGTGCTTTTCAGCTTATGGCTGATGAGTTGGGGCTGAAACTGCGTCTTGAAAATGGTGTGTTGGAGCATATCGCAAGGGGCTGTGGTGGTGATGTGAGAAAGTCAATAAATACAGTGGAGCTTTGCATACTTTCGGCAGATAATGACGGTGAAAAGCTCACCGTGAACCTTGATAATGTGAAGCTTCTTACTCAGCGTAGCAATATGCGCTATGACCGTGCAGGCGATGAGCATTATGATATTCTGTCGGCTTTGCAGAAGTCCATAAGAGGTTCTGACGAGAACGCCGCACTTCATTATGCCGCACGGCTTATTGAAGCTGGGGATATCATTTCTCTGTGCAGACGGCTGCTTGTTATCGCAAGCGAGGATATAGGACTTGCGTATCCTATGGCGGCGGTAGTGACGAAATCCTGCGTTGATTCGGCATTGCAGTTGGGACTGCCTGAAGCAAGGATACCATTGGCGGAAGCTGTGGTTCTTCTTGCCACTGCTCCAAAATCCAATTCTGCTGAATCAGCAATAGACGCAGCTTTAGCAGATGTGAGAAATGGTGATTTTGGAGATTATCCACGGCATTTGCAGAATAAACATTTTGACGGCGAGGGCGCAAAAGTGAAAGGACAGCACTATCTTTATCCCCATGACTATCCAAACCATTGGGTAAAACAGCAGTATCTTCCTGATAAGCTTGTGGGGAGGACTTATTATCAGTATGGTGAGAATAAGACGGAGCAAATGGCGAAAGCGTATTGGGAGAAGATAAAGAAGTGAGAAATGGAAAAAACGTAAAGAGTGCAGTGGCTTTGCGGCAGTAAAACCTATTCTCCACAAAAAAAAATTAATCGCCGCAGGCGATACCTTAATTCCTCACTTCTCACTCCTCATTCCTCACTACAAAAAAATTTTCGTTGACATGAAAAGAAAAATACGTTATAATAAAAGAGAACGGAATGTCCGTAAAATTTTATGATGGGAGTAATTTCGATGAAAATAATGGATACTATCGGCTTTGTTGAAAATGTCGATAAAGAAGTCGGCGAAGCAATGGAAGCTGAGCTGGCAAGACAGAGAAGAAATCTTGAGCTTATCGCAAGCGAAAATATCGTTTCACCTGCCGTTATGGCTGCAATGGGTTCTGTGCTTACTAATAAGTATGCTGAGGGATATTCTGGTAAGAGATATTATGGCGGCTGTCAGTGCGTTGACGTTGTGGAGGATATAGCTGTTGAAAGAGCCTGCAAGCTTTTCGGCGCTAAGTATGCTAACGTTCAGCCACATTCCGGCGCTCAGGCTAACACTGCTGTTTATTTTGCTCTTCTTAAGCCAGGCGACACTGTTATGGGTATGAGCCTTGACGCTGGCGGACACCTTACACACGGCTCACCTGTAAACCTTTCAGGTAAGTATTTTAATTTCGTTCCCTACGGCGTAAATGACGAGGGTTATATCGACTACGAGGCTCTTTACAAGCAGGCTAACAAGTGCAGACCTAGACTTATTGTTGCTGGTGCAAGTGCTTATCCAAGAGCTATCGATTTTGAGAAGCTTTCTGAGATAGCAAAGGCTGTTGGTGCATATCTTATGGTAGATATGGCACATATTGCAGGACTTGTTGCCGCAGGCTGTCATCAGTCACCTGTACCATATGCTGACATTGTTACAACAACAACACATAAAACTCTGAGAGGACCAAGAGGAGGACTTATACTCACAAACAACGAGTATATAGCTAAGAAGATAAATTCTGCTATTTTCCCAGGCACACAGGGTGGTCCTCTTATGCACGTTATCGCTGCAAAGGCAGTTTGCTTTGGCGAGGCTCTCAAGCCTGAGTTCAAGGCATACGGTGAGCAGATCGTAAAGAATGCACAGGCTCTTGCAAAGGGACTTCTTGACAGAGGATTCAACCTTGTATCAGGCGGCACAGACAATCATCTTATGCTTGTTGACCTCAGACCATTCCACATCACAGGCAAAGAGTTTGAGAAGAAACTTGACGAGGTTTACATCACTGTAAACAAAAATGCTATCCCTAACGACCCTGAGAAGCCATTTGTAACCAGCGGTGTAAGAGTTGGTACAGCGGCAGTTACCACAAGGGGACTTGTTGAGGAGGACATGGACGTTATTGCAGAGTGTATGTATCTCACAGCAACAGACTTTGACAATAAGGCTGATGAGATCAGAGAAAAGGTAAACGCTATCTGCAAGAAATATCCACTTTACGAATAATTGTACGGATTTATATACTGTTGATACACATAGGGAGCGGCTTAGGTCGCTCCCTTTTTCTCAATAATATATGAATAAATCTCTCTTTTGGTTGATTTTTAACAGAGATCGTGTTATAATAATCTTTTAGAGTATAATTAAAAGGTGGGATATACTTTGCCAATTAAAATACCAAATGACCTTCCTGCGTTCCAAACGTTGGAAAATGAGAATATATTCGTTATTCCCGATGACAGAGCCGCTCATCAGGACATTCGTGCCTTGAAGATCGCTATCGTTAATCTCATGCCTGACAAAATTGCGACAGAAACGCAGCTTCTGCGTCTTTTGAGCAACACACCTCTTCATGTTGACATCGACCTTATTCAGATGAGCAGTCATATGTCAAAAAACACCTCTTTGGAGCATATGCTCGCTTTCTACAAGAACTTTGACGAGGTGTGTGATAACCGTTATGATGGTCTTATAATCACTGGTGCGCCTGTTGAACAAATGGAGTATGAAGACGTTGATTACTGGGACGAGCTTTGCAGAGTTTTTGAATGGTCAAAGACCAATGTTTTCTCAACTATCCACATATGTTGGGGCGCTCAGGCTGGACTTTATTATCATTATGGCGTTCCAAAATATCCTTTGAAAGAGAAGATGTTTGGCAATTTCAAGCACCATATCGACTATCCCGAAAGCATTATTCTTAAAGGCTTTGGAGATGTTTTCCATTGTCCGCACTCACGCCATACTGAGGTGCGTCGTGAAGACATCGAAAAGGTGGACGACCTTATAGTGGTGGCAGTGTCAAACGAGGCGGGTGTGCATCTTGTTTCAGATAAGACGCAAAGACAGTTTTTTCTGTTCGGCCACTGGGAATATGATCGTGAGACCCTTGCAAAAGAGTATTTCAGAGATAAGGAAAAGGGGTTGCCTATACAGATACCATATAGCTATTTTCCTGACGATGATCCGGAAAACAAGCCTATTTTCAATTGGAGCTGTTCGGCTAATCTGCTTTATTCAAACTGGCTCAACTACTGCATTTATCAGAAAACGCCATATGATCTTAACGAACTTGAGCCACTGGGGACTGCACAATGAAGAACGGAAGACATATAGCTGAGTTTTACGGTGTCGGAGTAATGCTCGCAATAGTGGGTGGCTATCTTGACGCTTATACCTACATCAGTCGTGACCACGTTTTTGCAAATGCACAGACAGGTAACATGGTGTTGTTGGCTATCAATATCAAAGAGGGAAGCTGGCTGAAGGTCTTTCTTTATCTCATGCCTATACTGTCCTTTATGCTTGGCGTGCTGATAGTGGAAGCTGTGAAGCTGAAATTCAATGAACACCCGAGGATACATTGGCATAGGATCATAATCGGTGTGGAGCTTGTGGTGCTGACTATTGTGGGATTTATCCCTGCCGGTACGCTTAACACATTGGCGAATATCCTAGTTTCTTTTACCTGTGCAATGCAGGTCGAGGGTTTTAGGAAAATGGACGGAAAGCCTTTCGCTACCACGATGTGTACTGGCAATCTTAGAAGCGGTACGGATAATCTGTTTCAGTATTTGAAAACTAAGGATAAGCAAAAGCTTAGTAATGCAATGCAGTATTATGGTATAATCCTTTGCTTTATAGGTGGAGCGGCAGTGGGTGCATTTGTCACAGAATTGCTTGAAACTAAAGCGGTGTTTGTTGCTTTGACAGGTCTTGTTATCGCACTCTGCATTTTAAGAAGCGACGACGATAAATTAGCAGAAGGTAAGTGACAATCACCGAGCGAAGCCTTGTCAGGGCTTGAGGCATAGATTGAATATGCGTAAGCCAGACAGTAAAATAAGAAAATCAAAAAATAAAGCAAAGCAGTGCTTGAGAAAAATCTCAGCACTGCTTTTTTCTATTTCATTTTGCAAAATATCTTGCAAGGAACAAGGTGATATGGATATCCAAATAATAATTGCAAAAAATATAACGTCACAAAAGCGAAACTGATGTTATCTGACTGCTTTTGATTGAATGTTGTTAAAACTCACAAACATCTTATTCATAATTTAAAAAACGGCTCAAAATAATGCTGCGTGAATGATTTTGAACGGAATTGCTTGACTTTTGGTGTGCGATATGTTACTTTATTATCAGAAACAATCAATATCGTTCAATTGACGTCAAAAAACATTTTTGAAATTTGAAAAGGTGATAAAATGCTTACAGAGGAAAGGTACTCTATTATATTAGAGAGAGTCAAGCAGAATAAAAGTGTGAAGCTTCTGGAGTTGTGCGAGCTTTTAAAAGCTTCTGAATCAACGATACGCCGTGACTTGACGGTGCTTGATGAAAGGGGTCTTTTGAAAAAAGTTCATGGTGGTGCTATATCAGCCGAGGAACATTCTTTCAATCCGGAGGAACAGGACGTTGAATCAAAGTCAAAGCTTTTCACTGATGAAAAACTTGCAATTGCGAGGTTTGCGGCCTCTCTTGTGGACGACGGCGATTTCATTTTTATTGACGCCGGAACGACTACAGGCTATATGATAGACTTTCTGCCGGATAAGAAAATTACCTTTGTGACTAACGCTTTCGTTCATGCCAAAAAGCTTGCTCAGCGTGGCTTTAAGGTCTATATGCCGGCAGGGGAGATAAAGCTCACAACGGAGGCTATCGTTGGTGCTGAATGTGTCAGCAGTCTGCAAAGCTACAATTTCACCAAAAGCTTTCTTGGAGCAAACGGAATTTCGTTGTCAGGTGGTATAACAACACCGGACAGAAACGAGGCAAGAGTGAAGTCTACCGTGGTGTTAAACAGTCAGACTGTTTATATTCTTGCAGATCACTCTAAATTCGATCAGATATCTGCGGTCACTTTCGCTCAGCTTGGACGTGTGAAGATAATCACCGACAAGCTTCAAGACAAAAAATATCTTACAAAAGCAAATATTAAGGAGGTAATGTAAAATGGTATATACTGTAACATTCAATCCTGCTATCGACTATGTTGTTCATACAGGGGAAATGAAGCTTGGGTCTACCAACCGCTCAGATAGGGAAGAGATGTATTTCGGTGGCAAGGGTATAAATGTTTCTGTAGTTCTTAGAGAGCTGGACATTCAGTCAAAGGCACTTGGCTTCACTGCAGGCTTCACAGGTGAAGCTATCGAGAACGGATTAGCGGAAATGGGAATTGATACAGATTTTGTTCATCTCAAAAACGGTAATTCCCGTATAAATGTGAAAATAAAATCTGCTGAGGAAACAGAACTGAACGGTCAGGGTCCTGATATAGATGATGAGGCTGTGAATAAGCTTTTTGCAAAGCTTGATAAGCTTCAGGACGGAGATACGCTTATACTCGCAGGAAGCATACCTGCCTCGCTGCCTTCTGATATCTATGAGAAGATACTGGAAAGGCTCGCGCACAAGAATATCAGAACAGTAGTGGACGCAACAAAAGACCTGCTTCTCAATGTGCTTAAATATAAACCTTTCCTTATCAAGCCTAACAACCACGAGCTTGGCGAGATGTTCGGAGTGACACTCACTAATGATGAGGAGATAGAAAAATACGCACGTAAGCTTAAAGAAATGGGTGCTGTGAACGTGCTTATCTCAATGGCAGGGGACGGTGCAATGCTTATTGACGAAAACGGTGAAATACATCGCTGTGGAGTATGTAATGGTAAGGTGAAAAATTCCGTTGGTGCAGGCGATTCAATGGTGGCAGGCTTTACCGCTGGTATATTGCAGGGCGATTATGAATATGCTCTTAAACTTGGTACAGCCGCTGGCGGTGCGACTGCTTTTTCTGACGGGCTTGCTCAAAAAGAAAAGATCGCAGAGCTTCTTGAAACGCTCTGAAAAAATATAGGGACGCGGAGCGGTGGCAGTTTCAGGTGCAACTTTTGCTGCTTCTGGCGGAAATGTTCCATTAGGCTTTCTTGGCGCATTGCTTGCAGGTTTCCTTAGGAAAGTTACAGAATAGTCTTTACAAATATAAGAAAATATAATATAATAATGTTAACAATCATAAATAAATTAAGTTTCAGAAAAGGAGAGATCTATTATGGTATCAAAGGTCGTAAAAGTAGTAAATGCAGAAGGACTTCATATGCGTCCGGCAGGTATCGTTGCAAAGGCTGCTAAGGAGCATCCTGAGTGCGAGATCATGATGAAAGCAAACGGCAAGGACATCAAGGCTAAGGCTGTTATGCAGATAATGGCAGCAGGTATCAAGAAGGACACTGAGGTAGAGATAATCGTAACAGGCGAAAACGAGCAGGCTGTGCTTGACGAGTTCGTTAAAATGTTTGAGGACGGTTTCGGCGAATAATTCCTAATATCCCCAAAATAATTCAGACAAGACCGTAGCGTAAACTGCGGTCTTTCGGAGTAATATGACGTTGTAAAAAATCCAAAAGAGAGAAATACATATGGACAAAAAATATCTTTTACTACTTGCACAAAAATTTCCTACTATAGACAGTGCCGCCAGCGAGATAGTAAATCTATCTGCAATACGCAGTATGCCAAAGGGTACGGAATACTTTTTCAGCGATATCCACGGGGAGTATGAAGCCTTTTTGCATATGCTAAAAAGCGCATCTGGCATGATAAAAAACAAGATAGACCTGACCTTAGGAAAAGCAGTTTCCTCGGCAGAGCGTGAAGCCCTTGCCTATCTTATCTATTATCCCGACAAGCAACTAAAGCGTTTGCGGGATAAAAACAGGCTTTCAGACGAGTGGCGCAGACTTACTATCTATCGTCTGATACTTGTTTGCGAGGCGGTGTCGGCAAAGTATACACGTTCGAGAGTGCGAAAGAGCATACCAAAGGATATGGTCTATATACTTGACGAACTGCTTAACGTCACTGATGATGTGGTAAAGGAATATTACTATGACGAGATAATCACCACAATTCTTGACACTGGAATCGCAGACCGCTTTATAAAGTCCCTTTGTGAGCTTATACAATCTCTTGCTATCGACAAGCTGCATATTATCGGAGATATATATGACCGTGGTCCAAGAGCAGATATTATTATGGACGAGCTTATGAAAATGTACGATGTCGATATACAGTGGGGCAACCATGACATTTCATGGATGGGTGCGGCTTCAGGTAATCTCGCTCTTATTGCAAATGTTATCCGTATCTCCATGCGATATAATAACTTTGACGTTCTCGAGGACGGCTATGGATTAAATCTTCGTGCGCTGGCGGTCTTTGCAGGAGAAACATATAAAAACGATGAGTGCGCAATTTTCATGCCACAGACACTTGATGATAATATCTATGACCCTGTTGATGCAAAGCTTGTGGCAAAAATGCACAAGGCTATCACAGTTATACAGCTAAAGCTAGAGGGTCAGCTTATCAGGCGGCACCCTGAATGGAAACTATCTCACCGTGACCTTTTCAGCATGGTGGACTTCGCAAATGGCACTATAACAATAGACGGGCAAATTCATAAGCTTCTTGACGGCAATTTTCCTACAGTTGATCCTGCCGATCCTCTTGCGCTTACCGAAGGCGAAAATGAGCTTATGACGATTCTTGCAAACTCGTTTATGCACAGCGACAGGCTCAACACACATATGCGTTTTTTGTATTCAAAAGGTTCAATGTATAAGACCATAAACGGCAATTTGCTTTTCCACGGCTGTATCCCTCTTGATGAAAATGGAAAGCTTCTGAGCTTAAGTATAGCAGGAGAGCAGTATTCGGGTAAGGCAATGCTAGATAAGCTTGACGAAATAGCCAACAAGGCGTATTTCTTACAGCCTTGTGAGGAGAAAAGCAACTGTGCAGACCATTTGTGGTATCTGTGGAGCGGCGCACGTTCGCCTCTTTACGGCAAGGACAAAATGGCGTTTTTTGAGCGATATTTCCTTGAAGATAAAAAGCTTCACAAGGAAAATTATAATGCCTATTATCACTTCTCAGAGAAGCCTGAGATATGCGGAAAGATACTTGAAATGTTTGGGCTTGACCCACAGCGTGGTCATATCATAAACGGTCATGTACCTGTTAAGATAAAAAATGGCGAAAGCCCTGTCAAGGCAGACGGCAGGCTGTTCGTTATTGACGGTGGTATCTCAAAGGCTTATCAAAAAGCCACCGGTATCGCAGGCTACACTCTTATTTATGATTCCCACAGCCTTAATCTTGCGGAGCATAAGCCGTTTATTGCAGGAGAGAGTGAGCATACTCCTGAGATACATATGGTGGAAAGACTTGACCGTCGGGCAAACATTTCAGATACCGACAAGGGAAGGGAACTGCTTTTGCAGATAAACGATCTCCGTGACCTGTTGGACGCTTATCGCTCTGGAGATATCAAAGAAGGTTATAAGGTATTTTAGACGTTCTGAAAGGAGCTTAACACATGGAAAAGGGAGAACTGAACTGGGCTGTTATCGGCTGTGGCGTTATCGCAAACGAAATGACAAAGCTTAGGAAAGAATGGGGACTTAAATATCCTAAGGAGATATGGTGATATCCACATAATGATATAACAAACCAAAAGGCACTGACTTCAATTGGAAGCCAATGCCTTTTTTATCTCTTGTTTTGCTGTGAAAACAAGTACAAATTATAGTACAAATAAATTACAAGTACAAAAATATGTACGTTTATCACACGAATTCAGAGCATATATTTTTGTAACATTCATTGGTGGAATAGACCCATTTTGTGAGCCTGCCGCTGGTGATGAAATAGTTTATCTTTGAGGGAAAAACGCTGTTTTCAAATACGTCTACGATAATGAGCTTGACTTTCATTTTTTCGGGGATAAGAGCTTTTATGTAAACACTTGCTGCCTGCCCCACACGCACATTTTCTCTTGGTTCAGCAAGTCCTGCAAGGTTCGGAGCAAGCTCTATAAAAATACCGTATGGTTCAATGGAGCGTACTATCCCACCTACAGTTTCTCCTGTGGAGAACAATGCTGCATTTTCTTCCCATGTGCCTAAAAGTTCCTTGTGAGAAAGGCATATCCTGTCCTCGTCACAGCTTTTTACCACAGCATATATGTCCTGACCGTTGAAAAATCTGTCGTTTGGGTGGGTGATGCGTGAGACGGATATGGCGTCTATTGGTATAAGTGAAGGAAGACCACAGCCTATGTCAACAAAGCACCCGAAAGGCTCAAGGTGTGTTACCTTTGCCGGTATAACGTCCCCTGATGTGAGGGTACTTATATATCGTTCAATGCACTCTTCTTGTGCAAGACGCCTTGACAACCTGCATATGACCTCGCCCTTTTCGTGAACAATATCTGTCACCTTGAAGCATACCGTTTTGTTTACCCTAGAAAGTAATGCTATGTCTTTTGTTTTGCCTTCTTGTATTCCGATCGCTCCCTCTGATCTTGGGATTATTCCTTTGCCAAAGGGAAGCTCTACTATTATGTTGTGTTCGCTGTCACAAAGCACAGCATGACCCTCCAGTATCAATCCCTGAGCCATTGCCTCAGCCATTGTTCGTTCGCTTTGAAGATAATATCGGTTTTCAGGGCTATTGAAGATCTTGCCCTCAGGTAAATATTTTTTCATTATTTTGCCTCTTTCCCCACAGATTTTTTTAAAACAGCAGGATCTCTGTGGTTGATCCATTGATTTTGTTCATATTCTGCACATATTTTATTTGTGATAATTGTGCGTGAACTCTTGCTGATACAGTAAATTAATATTCAATGTGCTGAAATATTAGTACAATTTTTATATTCTTTGCTTCAAATTATAAACAAAAATCAAAAAAACTATAAAAAAGCTTGACAAATGCAATTGTGCGTGTTACAATAGTGTAGTAATTTGTAATCAGTTTGTAACTTTCTTAACCGTTATCGTTACAGATTGATACATAATTTTAATCGACCGTAATAAAATTAAATAGCGGCACAGACATGACCGCCGCTAATTAAAAGAAAGGGTGTGAATTGGCAATGCAGCGTGTATGCGTTGTAAAGCCGTATTATTAATGGATCATTCAACAAGTTTTATTTCAGCAAAGAATAAGTCACTGAAAGTTATAGTGATGTTTATTGCAGCGCTTATGACATTTTTGGTAATGACAGAGGGATTTAGTGCCGATGCTGCTGCGGCAAAGCTTTCGACTCCTAAGATGACCGCTCAGATAAACTATGGAAGTGAGTTCACTCATCCGTATAACAAGCAGACAAACACTATCAAGGTGCATTGGAGCAAGGTAAAAGGTGCTTCAAAATATGAGCTATACATCAAGGGTGGCAAATATAAGAGTTGGAAGAAATACAAGACAGTCAAGAACACGAACTGCACTGTTACAGGTCTTCAGAGAACGACTTCATATCAGTTCAGAGTAAAGGCTGTAAATGGCTCTGCCGCTTCTGCTTACTCAAAGACACAGACAATAAAGACAGCAAGAATGGACTTCAATAAGGCAGGCTGGGAAGCAATGTGCCGTATAGTTTATCATGAGGTTGGTAAGATGTCAGGTTCAGAGTGGGATAAGCCTATCGTTTATGTTGCAGATTGTGTTGCAAACCAGTATGTTGCCGCAAAGTACACAAAGAATGCAATGTGGAAGTCCTACTATGCAAGATATAACAATGTTCAGGATATTATTTATAGGAGCGGCGGATTTATGTCATCTGCACAGCTTTCAAGGGACGGAGCAAATTATTCAAACGTTTCCAGAAGAGTAAAGCAGGCTGTTTTTGGTGCAGTATATGGCAAAACTCACCTTAACGGTATTGCTAATGACTATAATGTTTACTTCTGGTGCAACAGAAGCTACAAGACAAACAGCAGCAAGATAGCTTACTCATTTAAAATTCCTTGGGGTTACTTCAATGTTTGGAGAACCTATTGGGGATAATTGTAATACTATTATAGAATTATGTGAAAGAAGAGCAGAACAAAGCGTCTGCTCTTTTTTCGTTGACAAGAATGTAGCGGTGTGGTAAAATAAAGTTGATAAAAGCAGGGAGGAATCAGAATGCTTGTGGGTGCGGTCGGCTATAATTATCGCCATAGAAAAGATTTTATTATGGATTGCCCTCACGGGGTGGGCTGTCCCCTTATATTGCTCATAAAAGAACCATCGGTGTTCGTTATAAATGGTATCGAGCATAGGGCGGAGAAAAATTCTTTTATCCTGCTTTCACCGGATACCCCTGTGAAATACCATGCCGCAGAAGAGTTTTATACCGATGATTGGCTGTATTTCAATTATGAGCAGGGCGATAATGAAAAATTTGAAAGGCTTGATGTTCCAAAAGATACACTGGTATACCTTGGAAATATTGATGAGCTTAGTCAGATAATGCGTTCGGTGGCATATGAGTATCAGCTCATGAAAGAGGGGCATGAGGAAGTAACACGGTGCTATATGGAGATCTTTTTGTTAAAGCTTGCAAGACAGCTAAAGTGTACAGACAAGAAGTCCTGTATTATTACTGACAGGAACAGCCGCTTTATGCAGCTCAGAGCATATATATACGCAATGCCTGAGGACATCGCAGACGTAGGCAGCATGGCATGGGATATGGGTATAAGCAGGTCAAGTTTTCAGCATATGTATAAGAAAATGTTTGGAGTGAGCGTCATGACAGACGTTATAAGCGCACGAATGGAAAGAGCCAGTCAGCTTCTTGCAACAACAAATCTCAGCGTAAGGGAAGTAGCTGAGAGGTGCGGTTATACTAATGAATATGGTTTTATGAAGCGGTTTAAAATGCACTTTGGAAAAACTCCAACGGAGTTTCGGAGTATGCTCTGACAACGGCGGATAAACTTTAGACGGCATAACAAAAGAGGTCAAGGAATGTGTCCCTGACCTCTTTTATGTTATTTTATTCTTCAACAAATACAGCGGCCGAGCCTTTAATAATGAGCTTTCCGTTTTCAAGGCTTGCGCCATGACCTACTGTATAAATTATCTTACCATTGACGTTTTTGATCTCTATCGTTTCGTCCTTTGGATTTATGACCGCAAGTATGCTCTGTCCCTCGCCCTTACGTCTGTATACCAGAGGATATCCGCTTGACAAAAACTCTATCTCGCCCCTGCTTTGCAATGCAGGATTTTTCTGCCTGAAGCTTATAAGCCCTTTGACTTCGCTTCTAAGTGATGTGCTGTCCTTGGATTGGCTTTCAGCGTCAGGTCTGTCCTTACTGCTGTCCAGCGGTACATAGAGCATTTCAGCCTTAGCTGATGAGAAGCCTGCATTAAGCCCCTTGTTCCACTGCATAGGCGAACGTGAGCCAGTTCTGCCATAGCCACCCTCAACTGATGTCAGATTCTCCACATATCTCATGCCTATTTCGTCACCATAGTAGATAAACGGTGCGCCCGGCATTGTGAGCAGGAAAGCAAATGCAACACGCATTTCGTCTGTATCAAGGGTTCTTGCAAGTCTGTCCATATCGTGGTTGCCTGACGGGATACAGATAAGACCCTTGCCGTCTGTCTTGGCATAATTGGTTTTGTATGCTTCAACAAATTCTTTAGCCGAACCCTTGCCACGCTTTGAGAAATAAGGCTCTTCACAGCGGAAAAGGTCATTATAATGTGACGGACCAAAGTGCAACAGAAAGTCCATATGGAAGCCACCAATTATTGACTTGTCAGGTTCTCCCCACTCTGATACCATAGCGGCATATGGAAACTCCTTATCAAGAAATTCTCTTACGTTTTGCCAAAGTGCGATAGTGCCTTTGCCGTTCTCGTCATTCTTTACAAGAGAGCCTGCCATATCCACTCTGAATCCGTCTGCACCGGCACTGAGCCAAAAACGCATTATATCCTTGAGAGCTTCAAGTGTAGCTCTTGGACCCTCGTCATTCATAGACTGCTGCCACTTTTTATTAGGATCAGGCTTATGATAGCCGTAGTTAAGTGCAGGCTGATGTGAGAAGAAATTCACGGCACATGAGCCGTCCCTGTCGGAGATACCACGGATACTAGCCATGCCGTCAGGCTCTACCCATATGCTGTCTGTCCACACATAGCGGTCTGTGAACTCGTTCCTCTTGGCTTTCATTGATTCCTTAAACCACTTGTGAGTAACGGCAGTATGACCAGGTACAAGGTCAAGGAGGACGTGCATACCACGCTTGTGAGCCTCGTTAAATAGTTCAACCAAGTCCTCGTTAGTGCCATAACGTGGAGCGACTGTGTAATAGTCCTCAACGTCATAGCCTGCATCGCCAAAAGGTGATTTGAAGCATGGGTTTATCCAAATAGCGTTACACCCCAGCTCGCAGATATAGTCAAGTTTTTCTGTAATACCCTTGATATCACCGATACCGTCTGAGTTTGTGTCATTGAACGATTGTGGATAGATCTCGTAGAAAACTGCGTTGTCAAGCCACTTCGGTTGCTTTGTCATGATAATTCCTCCTGAATATCGTCAGAATATATTTATTAGTCTTCCATGCCCTTCATGTATTCCACGAACTGCTTTGCAACTCTCGGTGAACGTCCTGCTCTCGAAAGCGCATAAGCCTCAGCCTTTTGAAGCACCTCATCAATAGGAGTTTTAAGCTCGTATTGCTTTGCAAGTTTCTCAACTACATCAAGGTAAATCTTCTTGTCAGGCTTCTGATATGTGACAGTAAGTCCAAAACGGTCTGACAGTGAAAGAAGCTCCTGCATAGTGTCTTTGAAGTGTATCTCGTCACCCTCTCGTGAGGAGAACGTCTCGTGTACAAGATGTCTTCTGTTTGAGGTAGCATAAATGCAGAGATTGTCCGCAGTTGATGAAACGCTTCCCTCGAGGATAGCTTTCAGTGCCGCAAAATCATCATCGTCCTCTGTGAATGAAAGGTCGTCTATGAAGATAATGAACTTCAATGGATTTTTGCTTACCGTTTCTACAATGGCTGGTATCTCATGGAGCTGTTTCTTTTTAAGCTCGATAAGTCTGAGACCCTTGCAGGCATATTCGTTTGCTATGGCCTTGACAGTTGAGGACTTGCCTGTACCGCAGTCACCATAAAGCAGAACGTTGTTGGCAGGCTTGCCTTTCAAAAGCGCAAGAGTGTTATTTATGACCTCCTGACGCTCACGCTCGTAATTGTGCAGGTCGGAAAGCTTTATGTCATCAGGATATTCAACCGGAACTATCTTTCCGTCTTTTATGACAAATACATGATACTGTGAGTAAATGCCATATCCGTACTGTCCAATAGCGTGTATACGGTCGGCATATATCTGCGAGAAGTCAAGCTTTTGTGTAGCATATCTCGGCAGAAAGCCGTCATAGTCTATCTTTGAGATTATCTCGTCACTTGGTATCTGTGAAAGCTCCTCGATAACGGCAAGCTCGTTTGCAAGACATTCCTCCAAAAGCGCACCTGTCTCCTTGCCTTCTCCCTTTTTAAGCATAAAAAGGTTTTCATTTTCAAGAACCAGCTTGAGCATATATTCTGTAAGATTATCCGAATATGCAAAAAGCTCAGCCACAAAATCTGAGTATTTTTCTATAGCCATGTCGCTGTCAGATTCGCATACAGCAAGTGTTTCAAGTAGCTTTTCAAAGACAGGAACTTCATGTAAGCTCTTGAATATTACTAATGTGTGTGCCTGACGGCAGAGTGCCTTAAAATCGTGCATTATGAACACTTCTTTCTTCATATTTTATATTTATTCTTTATTATACAACATATCATTACTTTTCGTCAACATCTACATTGCACGATTTTAACAAAAATCATTACCGCTTTTTGTAGCTTAAAGCAAAATATTTTTGCCCGTTATGATTTACTTTTGTTTTAAAAAATGCTATAATACTATAATAGACCATTATAGAAATAAAAGGAGAAATGGATATGACGGACAAAAACGTATCTATCATGAATATCGGCAGTATGGGTTATCTTCCACAGGTATTCAAAAAGATAGAGAATGAAAAAAAGCTTAACATTGTTTATTTGGGTGGCTCGATAACAATGGGCTGTAATGCTACAAAGACTGAGTTAAGATATGTTGACCGCAGTGCAAAATGGTGGCAGACGAATTTTCCTGACGCTGAGATAAGCTACTTCAATGCTGGTATTGGTGCAACTACCTCGCAGTTTGGGGTGGCAAGAGTGCAGGAACACGTCCTTGACAAACAGCCAGACCTTGTTTTCGTTGAGTTTTCGGTAAACGACAGCAGTTCGCCCCTATTTATGGAAACATACGAGAGCCTTGTAAGACGTCTGCTGAAAGCTGAGAGCGTCAAGGCGGTTGTGCTTATAAACAATCTTTTTTACGATACAGGCACAAATGCACAGGGTATACATAACGCTATCGGTCTGCACTATGACCTGCCTATCGTCAGTGTAAGAAACTACATTTTCCCTGAGATACAGCTTGGAAACGTTTGTCTTGCAGACTACACAGCGGATATGCTCCACCCTACAGACTTAGGTCACAAGATGATAGCTGATCTTATCTGCAATCTGCTTGATACAGAATATTCATACTATAAGAAGCTTGGTGCAGAGAAGAAGCCTTCACTCCCTGAGCCATTTACAGCAAGCAGATATGAGGACGCACAGCGTTTTCAGAACTATAGCTGTTCGCCCGTTATGGAGGGCTTTGAGCCTGATACTCATGCGGCAGAGCAGTGGAGCGATCCATTCAAGGGCGGTTGGATAGCTCACAAGCAGGGAAGTTGTATTAAATTCAACGTGAGTGGAAGTATTATAATGCTGCAATACAGAAAGACTATCAACAAGCCTGCGCCTGTTGCATATGCTGTCATAGACGGTGACAGGCAGAACAAGGTTCTTCTTGACGCAAACTTTGACGAGGATTGGGGAGACCTTTGCTGTCTTGATGAGATATACAGCGGAGCAAAGGGAGAACACACCGTTGAGATAGTTATTGACACAGAGGGTAAAGAAAATAGCGATTTTATGCTTATTTCTGTCATTACAGCAAACAAATAGAAACGTAAACAAGTGAAAAATTTTACTCGAATCTATTGACTTTATGACATAACGATTGTATAATAAATATATATTATTAAATTAGGAGGCATTCTCTAATGAACGATTTTTTCAAAATTGCTGACAAGTACCTCAAGCCGGTAACTACTGGTGCAGGTGTTGTTCTGGGTCTTGCAGTTACATATGCAGCAGGAAGCTATCTTTCAGGTATGAGCAAGCTGTATGGCGGTTTCTACACATTCATGTATGTACTGTTCTGGATAGCATTTGTTCTTCTTGTTATCTGCGGTATCTATGCACTTTTCAAGAAGTATGCAGGTTCTGTTCCACAGCAGAACGCTCCACAGCAGACATATGCACAGCCACAGGCTCAGGCCGCACCACAGGGTGAAAAGTTCTGCCCTACTTGCGGAGGCAAAGTTCCGGCTGGAAATCAGTTCTGCCCTAACTGCGGCAACAAGATAAACTGATCTTAAAGTTTTGCAGATAAAACGCCCTTGATTTTCAGGGGCGTTTTTTTTGTTAGAAAACGCATAAAAGTATGCCAAATGGGGAATAAATATGTGCAGTTTGGAAAAAGTGAAAAAATCTCACGAAAACACTTGACAAACTGATAGGAATTTGATATAATAATTAAGTCGTTGCAGGACGATATGAGTTATTAGCTCAGTTGGCAGAGCATTTGACTTTTAATCAAAGGGTCCGGGGTTCGAATCCCCGATAGCTCACCACTAGGGAAATATCCTTAGTCAAGATCACGCCTTACTTTGTTAGGGCGTGATTTTTTATGTCTGTTATATGTGATGATAAATGGACAAGCAAGTGGTGATGAGCGAGCGACATCAGGACGCCACTACACTGCATTTATCCAACAAAAAAAGCAGCCCCTGTGGACTGCTTTTTTTCAAGCTTTTAGCTTGATTCATATATGACAAAAAACTATCTGGTTACGTTAAATGCGCCCATTTGTGGATAAACAGCGCTTTCGCCAAGTTCTTCCTCAATTCTGAGAAGCTGATTGTACTTTGCAACACGCTCACTTCTGCTTGGTGCGCCTGTCTTTATCTGACAAGTGTTAAGAGCAACTGCAAGGTCAGCGATAGTTGTGTCTGCTGTTTCACCTGAACGGTGTGAAGAAATCGCAGTGTAGCCTGCCTTATGAGCCATTTTGATAGCCTCAAGTGTTTCAGAAACTGAGCCTATCTGATTGAGCTTGATAAGGATAGAGTTACCGCAGCCAAGGCTGATGCCCTTTGCAAGTCTTTCTGTATTTGTTACGAACAGGTCGTCGCCAACGAGCTGCACCTTGCCGCCAAGCTCCTTAGTGAGAAGCTGCCAGCCCTCCCAATCTTCTTCGTCGAGAGCGTCCTCGATAGAGATGATAGGGTATTTTTCAACGAGTTTCTTCCAGTGTTCGATAAGCTCAGCAGATGTGAACTTTGTTCCGGCCTTTGGAAGAACGTACTCGCCCTTCTTTGAGCCTTTCCACTCGCTTGAAGCAGCGTCCATTGCTATCATGAAGTCCTTACCCGGCTCATAGCCTGCGTTCTTAACAGCTTCGAGTATATACTGGATAGCTTCCTCGTCGCTTGCAAGGTCAGGAGCGAAGCCACCCTCGTCGCCTACAGAAGTAGCAAGTCCCTTTGATTTAAGCAGTGCAGCCAGAGCGTGGAAAACCTCAGCGCACCAGCGGAGCGCTTCCTTAAAGCTTGGTGCACCAACGGGCATTATCATAAATTCCTGAACGTCAACAGTGTTTGCAGCATGAGCGCCACCGTTAAGAATGTTCATCATAGGAACAGGAAGTCTGTTTCCTGAAATGCCGCCGAGAAATCTGTAGAGAGGGATATCAAGAGAGATAGAAGCCGCTCTTGCAGCAGCGATAGAAACAGCGAGGATAGCGTTAGCACCAAGCTTTGACTTATCCTTAGTGCCGTCAGCCTTTATCATAGCCTTATCAACGGCATAGATGTCAGAAGCGTCAAGTCCGCAGACAGCGTCATTGATAGCAGTGTTGATGTTCTCAACTGCCTTTGTTACGCCCTTTCCGCCATATCTGCCCTTATCGCCGTCACGAAGCTCAAGGGCCTCAAACTCGCCTGTTGACGCACCGCTTGGTGCAGTGCCTCTGCCCACTGTTCCGTCTGCGAGATATACCTCAGCTTCAACGGTTGGGTTTCCTCTGGAATCCAGAATTTCACGTCCGATTACTTTTACGATCTCAAGATAGTTCATAATATAAGCTCCTTTTTAATATTATGCAGACTACCCGAACGCACCACCATTCGGGCTGATGACATTTCGCTCTTGTCATCATAGAGAAGTCTGCATGATCTATTCTCACGAGGTTAGTAGCTACTAACCACATTTATTTTACCACGCGCGAAGCCGTATGTCAATCTTAGTTAGGCATATCTAATATATTTTATAGGTATGCACAAAAGGTGTACTGCCTGCAGGCATGGCTATTGACTTTTTGAACAACAGATAAGCTTTGCGAAACTTTTCGTTTGTTATTATTGACAAGCTTTGTGAGAATATTCGTTTTGGACGTGATCTTATTTATGCTGAAAACAGCACAAAGCATGGTAGGGTATAGAAAAAAGCGGTGCAGAGATTGTTCTCCAACACCGCCTTGATTTATTTCTCATTTCTCATTTAACTCTGCAAGTGCATTCGCCATTTTTAAATCGCTATCTGTGGTTATCTTGAAATTCAATGCGTCCCCGACGACAAGGTATATATCCTCATTACAAGCTGTAAACACAGAACAAGTGTCCGTCAGCTTTTTATTTTGCTCCTCGCTAAGCGAATAATAATTCCTTCTCAGATCCCCAAGTCTGAAAGTTTGCGGAGTTTGCGCCTGATAAAGCTCGCTTCTGTTAAGCGTTTCCCTGACCTTTTCACCGTCAGATCTTATTATGGTATCAGCCGCAGGCATATAAGTTCCGCAGGCGGAATGTTCCCTCATCGCCTCGATATTGTCCTTTATTATTTTCTCCGTCACAAATGGTCTTACAGCGTCATGGGTGAGTATTATGTCCCCCTCATTCTCACCATGTTCAGCGACTATTGCCTCAGCTATGTTCATTACAGTGCCGTTTCTGTCAGGTCCGCCGTCTATGACTCTTATACGCTCTTTGTCTATCCCGAAGCGTTCAAAAAGCTCGTTAGTGTATTCGTGCCAGTCAGGTTTTATGCCTACATAAACCATATCTATCTCTTCCACTGCAAGAAACGCTCTCACTGTTCTGACGATAACAGGCACTCCGCCTATCTCTATAAACTGCTTTGGTATAACCGCACTTTTTACCCTAGAGCCACAGCCTCCTGCAACTATCCCTGCAAATATCATTTTATCTTCTCCTCATATAAAAAAAAGTTCGGGACAGCCGTCCGCCCCGAACTTTATCGTTGTGTATTGAATTTACTTTATGCCGTATTTTTTCAGCAGAGCTTCGATCTTTGTGTGTGGGTCGATGACCTGTGAGATAGACTTGTCATGATTGAGTGATGCAATGAAGTAAGCAATGTACTTAGAGCAGTCTACCTCGTAGAACCATGGGCTTGAAAGCAGCTCAGGAGTTCTGTATGTGAGGTTCGTACCGAATACGCCGTCGATGATGCCGTCAGCATAAGCCTTGTTGAATGACTCAAGACCGTTTGTGAAAATAGGATAAGTAGCATAGCAGTAGATCTTGTTAGCCTTGCGCTTTTTAAGCTCTACAGCGATATCCAGCATAGACTCGCCTGATGAGATGATGTCGTCAGCAATGAAAACGTCCTTGCCGGCAACGTCATTACCCATATACTCGTGAGCAACGATAGGGTTTCTTCCGTCGATGATAGTTGAATAATCTCTTCTCTTATAGAACATACCGAGGTTTACGCCCAGAACAGAAGCGTAGTACATATTTCTGTTGATAGCGCCCTCGTCAGGAGAGATTATCATGAAGTGATCTTTGTCAGGTCTGAAATCTGAAAGGTTTTTAAACATTGCCTTGAGAACCTGATAGGAAGGGATTATGTTGTCAAGACCCATGAGCGGAACAGCGTTCTGTACTCTTGGATCGTGAGCGTCAAAAGTAAGGATATTTGAAACGCCCATAGACTGAAGCTCCTGAAGAGCAACTGCACAGTCAAGAGATTCTCTGTAGTTTCTTCTGTGCTGTCTGCCGCCGTAAAGGGAAGGCATGATGATGTTTATTCTGTGAGCCTTACCGCCTGCAGCCTGAATTATTCTTTTAAGATCCTGATAATGATCGTCAGGTGACATACAGTTTTCCCTGCCGAAATAGTTGTATGTGCAGCTATAGTTTCCTACGTCGCAGAGAATGAAAAGATCGTCGCCTCTGATAGATGACTTGATAAGGCCCTTGCCGTCGCCGGAAGAAAATCTAGGACAAACAGCCTCAACAAGGAAAGTATCCTTAACAAATTCGTTTTCATTAGCCCATTTTGTAAGATAACCATCTACCTTCTTGCCAAGCTCGGAAGCGCCTGCCATAGCAATAAGACCAAGCGGTGCAACTCTTGAGTCATTGTCGAACAATACATTGTCAGCATTACCCATTATTATCATATCCTCCAATACTAATTGTTGTCTGACCTTAGGTCAGTACGAAACATACCAATATACATATATTATACTTTATAAATCCCGATTTTACAATAGCTTTTTTGCAAATAATAAATTTTTCTCACTTTTCACAAAAAACACACTGTTACTGCGGCACATTTAGACACAAAAATCAAGTAAACGTTTGCTAACTGCACGACAGGTAAACTTTTTTTGCATATATAAAAAAGTCCTTGCGTTTTTGGATAAAATGATATATAATAAAATAGAATAGGTATGTGTGCAGTATATTGCACACAACTGACAGAATTATTGAAGGAGTTAATGATATGACAAAAGCACAAAGATATTTCATGGAAATAAAAGATAAGAGAGTAGCGTTCATAGGCACGGGCGTAAGTCATCTGGAGCTTATAAAGCTTTTTCTCTCAAAGGGCATAAGATGCGTTGTCTGCGACAAAAAGACAGAGGACGAATTTGATGAGCTTATCTATGAGGAGCTTTCCGCAAAGGGCTGTGAGTTCTCATTGGGCGAGCATTATCTTGATATCATCTTCAACTGCGATATAGTTTTCAGAACACCTGGTATGTACTATAATGATGAAACTATCACAAAGGCAAGAAAAGCAGGCGTTGCCATTACATCAGAAATGGAAACTTTCTTTGACCTCTGCCCATGCAAGATATACGGTGTAACAGGTTCAGACGGAAAGACTACTACTACTACCCTTATCAGCGAAATGCTCAAAGCCGAGGGCAAGCGTGTCCATATCGGTGGAAATATCGGCAAGGCTCTTCTGCCTATAGTTGAAACAATGTCAGACAGCGATGTTGCAGTGGTTGAGCTTTCAAGCTTCCAGCTTATCTCAATGAGACAGTCGCCAAACGTTGCCGCAATCACAAACATCACTCCAAACCACCTGAACGTTCACGGAACAATGGAGGAGTATATCGGTGCAAAGGCCAACCTTATCGCTCATCAGAACGGATACTCAAGAACTGTTCTCAACGAAGATAACGAGGAAACCATAAAGCTTGCAGACCTCGTAAGAGGAAAGCTTGTCACATTCTCTCTAAAGCACCCTGTTCAGACAGGCGCATATCTTAATGACGACGGTATGCTTTGCTACACGGAAAAGGGCAGAACTACAGAGATAGTGCACAAGGACGATATAAGGATACCTGGTATCCACAACGTTGCGAACTATCTCACAGCTATCGCCGCAGTATGGGGCGAGGTATCTATCCAGAGCATAGTTCAGGTAGCAAAGAACTTCGGTGGCGTTGAGCATAGAATTGAATTTGTAAGAGAGATAGACGGTGTTAAGTGGTATAACGATTCTATCGCAACAAGCCCTACAAGAGTTATCGCAGGACTTAATTCATTTAATCAGAAGCTTATTGTTATCGCAGGCGGCTATGACAAGAAGATACCTTTTGAGCCTCTTGCAGAGCCTGTGAACAAGAACGTAAAGATACTCATTCTTCTTGGTGCGACAGCAGACAAGATAGAAAAGGCTGTTACAGAAAGCCCGCTCTATCCTGAAAGCGGTCTTAAGATAGTGAGAGTAAAGACACTTGAAGAAGCTGTCATTACTGCTCAGAAAATGGCTGAAAAGGGCGATGTTGTCACACTTTCACCAGCCTGTGCAAGCTTTGACCTCTATCCTAACTTTGAGGCAAGAGGCAGACATTTCAAGCGACTTGTGAACGAACTCTAATTTTATAAAAAGCAGGGATATGTATTATGGATACATTTGAGATACTGTCACAGCTTTGCTCTGCGGCAGGTGTATCGGGAGCGGAAGGCTCAGCGGCTGAGGCTGCGGCAAAGCTCCTTGAAAAGTATGGCGAAGTCACCTTGGATAACGCTCTTGGCAGTGTTATCTGCAAGGTTGGAAGCTGGGAGGACGGCAAGCCTGTTATGCTTCTTGACGCCCATATAGACGAGATAGGCATGATAGTCACATACATCACAGAGGACGGCTTTTTAAAAATATCAGGCTGCGGTGGCCTTGATACAAGGCTTCTTTTGGCTCAGCAGGTAACAGTTTACGGCAAAGAAAAGCTCACGGGCATCGTGACTTCAACTCCGCCTCACCTTGAAAAAGACAGCTCTGTCGCACCTGACCTTGACAGCGTTTTCATAGATATAGGTTTCACGAGCCGTGAAAATGCAGCAAAGTATGTTTCCCTTGGTGACAGAGTGCTTATAGAAAACAAAGCTGAAAGGCTCGCAGGAAGCCGTGTGACATCTAAAGCAATTGACGACAGGTCAGGCTGTACGGCTATCCTAAAGACTTTGGAGCTACTCGGTGGTCAGCAGACAGCTTATAATATCGCAGTGTGCTTTTCAACTCAGGAAGAAGTTGGCGAGCGTGGTGCAAAAACAACAGCATATGATATCAGTGCAGACTATGCAATAGTGGTGGACGTTTCCTTTGCTAGGACTCATTATGAGAGCGAGGAAGAGTGCGGCATAATGGGCAAGGGAGCGATGATAGGCATTGCTCCGTCCCTTTCACGAGAGATGTCAGATGGCTTTATTAGCCTAGCTGAGGAAAAGGGCATACCATATCAGCTTGAGGTCATGAGCGGAAAAACAGGCACGAATGCTGACGCTATCGGCGTGAGCGGAAGCGGAACAAAAGCCGTTACCATATCAATTCCAGAAAAGCATATGCACACGCCTGTTGAGATAGTGGATATAAATGATATTGATAATACGGCTCTGCTTATTGCAGAATATCTGAAAAGAGTGTAGATATTTATGTTGGATAAACTGAAAGACCTCTGCCTCCTTGACGGCATTTCAGGCGACGAGGGAGCGGTAAGAGAATATATAATAGACAAAATAGGCGATAAAGCTGAAATAAGGGTGGATAACCTTGGCAATGTCATAGCTTTCTGTAAGGGCAAAAAGACGCCTAAAAACAAGATAATGGTGTCTGCTCATATGGACGAGGTTGGCATGATAGTCACCTATGTGAACGCTGACGGCACACTGAAAGTGTCATCAGTTGGCGGTGTTGACCCGAGAGTTGTTTTCGGCAGACGTGTCAAAATCGGCAGGAATAACGTCCTTGGCGTTGTGGGCGGAAAGGCTATCCATAACCTCACAGCCGAGGAGAGAAAAAAGTCTGTGCCTTTTGATAAGCTCACCATAGATATAGGTGTTGACAGCCGTGAGGAAGCCTTAAAGCTTGTGCGCCTTGGGGACGGTGTGAGATTTGTTTCCGATTTTGTAGAGTTCGGCGAGGGCTTCGTGAAGTGCAAGGCTATAGACGACAGAGCAGGCTGTGCAATAATGCTCAGAATGATAGAAGAGGGCGTGGAGTATGACACATATTTCACCTTCGTGGTGCAGGAAGAGATAGGTTTGCGTGGCTCGACCTGTGCGGCGTTCACTGTTGCGCCTGATTATGCAGTGGTGCTTGAATCCACAACTGCGGCGGATATTCCATCGGCTTCTGGAGAGAAAAGAGTATGTGAGCTTGGAAAAGGTCCTGTGGTATCTTATATGGACAGACACACAATGTATGACCGTGAGCTTTTTGAGCTTGCATTTTCTGCGGCAGAAGAAAAATGTCTGCCGTGCCAGACCAAAACAATGGTGGCAGGAGGAAATGATGCAGGTGCGATACACGTTTCCCGTGGTGGCGTAAAGACAGCCGCAGTGTCGCTCCCTTGCAGATATCTTCATTCTCCAAGCTGCGTGATAAATAAGGCGGACTTTGAGAACGCTTATGTTCTTACAAAATTGATCTTGGATAGGACTTATAACAAATGATCTATGAAACCAAAGAGATCAGCTCAGAACTGCTGAGCGGTCTTAAACCTAACAATTATACAAGGCGTATAAAGTCGCACTTTGCGGCATACGGCACAGGGTATGATTTTCTGCATTTCTATGCCGTTGAGGAAAGCGGAGAAAAGCTTGGTATCATATCAGTATTCAACGCCTCTATGATGATATCGACTTTCAAGGATAAGAGATTTGACGATAAGGTATTGGGCGAGCTTGCAGGGTTCATTCTTATGAATAAGCCTGCCGCAGTGGAGTTCGAGGCGGAGTATTCAGATAAGCTTGCAGAACTCACTAAGGCAGAGTATAAGGGCGACAAGCGGACGGAGTTCAGCTTTGTTGCGAAAAACGATATCCCGCCCCTTGACGTGAACGAGCTTCCAAAACTCGATGATGTTTTCAGGATACTTGCACCATGCTTTCCTGCCATAAAAAATTCCTATGAGCTGTGGCTTACGGATACTTCCCACAGAGTAAGAAGAGGACTTTCACAGTCATTCCTGCTGGGTGATTACACCACCGCCACCATACAGTATATCATAGATGGAGTGGCACTTGTGGGACACGTTGGCACTATACCCGAGGAGCGTGGAAAATTCCATGCAAGACAGCTTTTGTATTGGATAGGTGAAAAGCTCACACAGGACGGTTTTCAGGTCAGATTATTTGCAAGACCCCATAGAGTGAGCTATTATGAGGAGATAGGCTTTAAAGCCTGCGGAATAGATCTTGTATTGGAGAGAATTGAAAATGAATGAATGTATATTTGATATAGACCCAAAGCTTTTATCTCTTGCCGCCGAGGCAGAGAATGAGTGCAGGGAGATGTTTGAGAAAATAGACAGCAACGCCGAGTATAACGGACAGAAAGTGCTGAAAGCTTTTATCGACAATCGTGTAAGCGAGGGCTGTCTTAAAGGCACAACAGGTTACGGATACGGCGACATGGGCAGAGATACTATAGACAAGGTGTTCGCTCAGGCGCTTGGCGGCGAGGACGCTTTGGTAAGACACACTTTTGTGAACGGCACTCATGCACTGTCAACAGCGCTTTTCGGAGTGCTTAGAAGCGGAGACACAATGCTTGCCTGCACTGGAAAGCCATATGATACTCTTGAGGAGATAATCGGTATCAGAGGCGAAAAGGGCAACGGCTCACTTATTGATTTCGGTGTAAAGTATGAGCAGGTAGACTTGGTGGACGAGATGTACCCTGATTATGACGAGATAGCAAAGAAAGCCGTTGGCGCAAAGATAGCCTATATCCAGCGTTCAAGAGGTTATTCTCTCAGACCGTCACTGACAGTGGAGATAATCGGAAAGATAGCAGAAACAGCAAAGAAAGCTAATCCTGATATAATCGTCATGGTGGATAACTGTTACGGTGAGTTTGTTGAAAGAAAAGAGCCACTGAGCGTTGGTGCAGATATCATAATAGGCTCGCTTATAAAAAATCCAGGCGGTGGAATTGCTTCTACAGGCGGATATATCTGCGGCAGAGCAGACCTTGTGGAAAAGTGTGCCGACAGGCTCACCTGCGTTGGCATGGGCAAGGAAGTTGGTTGTTCACTTAATCAGAACAGAGAAATGCTCCTTGGCTTTTTCTTAGCACCGCAGGTGGTTGCTTCTGCTCTTAAAACTTCCGTTTTCGCCTGCCGTTTCTTTGAAAAGCTTGGCTATAAGACTCTCCCTGAAAGTGGCGAAACAAGAACTGATATAATCGCATCTATTCTTCTTGAAAACGAGGAAAACCTCGTGGCTTTCTGTCAGGGAATACAGAAAGGCTCGCCGGTTGACAGCTATGTTACTCCAGAGGCATGGGATATGCCGGGTTATGACAGCAAGGTTATAATGGCGGCAGGAGCATTCACAATGGGTGCGTCCATAGAGCTTTCAGCAGACGCTCCTATAAGAACGCCGTTTGCCGCATGGCTGCAGGGCGGTATCACATACCCAACAGGCAAAGCAGGCGTTATGCTTGCCGCACAGGAGATGTATAACAAAGGTTTACTTAGAATATAAAATTTGACTGGAAAGGAATGATATTCAATGGCAGAGATATTCAGCGTTACTGTCGAGGAGATAATCAAACAGCTTAATATGGAGATAATCTATGCTCCTGAGAACATCAGCAGCCTTGTTGTTACTGAGAATGATTGTAACAGACCTGGACTTCAGCTTATGGGATTTTATGAGTATTTCAATGCAGAGCGTGTTCAGATATGCGGAAATATGGAGTTTGCTTATCTTGCTTCACTTGACGAGAAAACAAGATATGAGAGGATAGACGCACTTTTTGCTACAAAGATACCGCTTTTTATCGTGGCAAGAGGTCATGAACTTTATCCTGAAATGGTTGAGATAGCCAAGAAATACGGCGTGCCTATCGCAAGAACGCAGGACAGCACAACAGCATTTATCGCCGCACTTATCGGCTATTTGAACGTTGAACTTGCTCCAAGAATAACACGCCACGGCGTTCTTATCGAAGTATACGGCGAGGGAATCCTTATCGTGGGAGAGAGTGGTGTTGGTAAGAGCGAGACCGCTATCGAGCTTGTAAAGAGAGGTCATAGACTTGTGGCTGACGATGCCGTTGAGATAAGAAAGACATCAAACAGAACGCTTGTCGGCTCTTCACCTGATAATATCCGTCACTTCCTCGAACTGAGAGGTATCGGTATCATCAATACAAGACGTCTGTTCGGTATGGGTGCTGTAAAGGTAAGCGAGAAGATAGACCTTATCGTAGAACTTGAGCCTTGGGACAGCACAAAGATATACGACAGAATGGGCGTAGACAACGAGTATACTACTATCCTCGGTATAAAAATACCTAGCCTTACCATTCCTATAAAGCCGGGCAGAAACCTTGCTGTTATCCTTGAAGTTGCTGCAATGAACAACCGTCAGAAGAAAATGGGTTATAACGCTGCTGCTGAACTTTTGCAGAATCTTGGTCTGCAAATGGACAAGAAAGACAAGGTCAAGAACTGGGATAATTTCTAAAAACACGCATATACTTTTTTTTAATAGGAGATAGATCATAATGCACTTACAGGGAGATATGCACACGCACACTATAGCTTCAACTCATGCTTACTCCACCATAACAGAGAACTGCCAGTGGGCTGAAAAATACGGAATGAAAGGCATAGCGATGACAGACCATGCCATGAAAATGCCCGACTCGCCACATATCTGGCATTTTGTCAATCTTGGCATACTGCCGAGAAAGATAAACGGGATAACCATCCTCAGAGGTATCGAAGCCAACGTCATAAGCGATGAAGGAGAGCTTGATACTGACGAAAAGCTGCTTTCAGGACTTGAATGGGTGGTGGCGTCTATGCACAGTGCCTGCTATACTCCCTCGACACCTGAGAACCACACTAAAAGCTGGCTGAAAGTCGCGCAGAACCCTCAGGTGGATGTCATAGGTCACTGCACCACCGCACCTTTTATGTTCGATTATGAAAAGGGCGTAAAGGCGTTCAAAGAGTATGGCAAGCTTGTGGAGATAAACGAAAGCTCATTTGCGTGCAAAAGGTCGCCCAGAAGAAATGTAGTGGAGCTTTTGAAGCTTTGCAAAAAGTATGAAGTGCCTGTGGTCTTTGATTCAGACTGCCATTTCTGTCAGCTTATCGGTCAAACACCGAAAGTGGCAAAGATAGCGGAGGAACTTGATTTTCCTGAGAAGCTTATCATGAACAGTGATTGGGAAAAGATAAGGGAATATGTTCTTGCGAAAAGACCAAACCTCGATATTTAAAACAATGAAAGGAGAAGCCCTCACAAGGGCGTTTTACAGATATATATGAATACACAAAAGCTGCTTGATCTTGCCTCAGAGCTTGAATGTAATGTTGTCTACAACGAGCCGCTTTCAAAGCATACCACATTCCGCACAGGCGGAGCGTGCACTGCAATGGTGGATATAAGCTCAGAGGAAAGCCTTGCAAAACTTGTTAGAGCCGCACACGAATGGAACGTAAGATATATTGTTGTTGGAAATGGCTCAAATCTTTTATTTGACGATAAGGGCTATGAGGGAGTGGTGTTCCTCATGGGTCAGTCAGTGGACGAGATAAAAATGATGAACGAAAACACCATATACGCCGAGGCTGGGTGCAGCCTTATAAAGCTGTGCAGATTCGCTCTTGAGCATAACCTCACAGGACTTGAGTTTGCCTATGGCATACCGGGAACTGTGGGCGGTGCTATATATATGAACGCAGGTGCTTATGACGGTGAGATTAAAAACGTTATAACCTCTGCGAACTCCGTGAGGGCAGACGGTACTGTACATACTACAGAGGCAAATAAAATGGCTCTCAGCTATCGCAGTAGTTGCTATCAGAAAAACGGCGAAGTCATAACCTCAGGAGTGTTCAGACTTGAGGCAGGAGCGTATGACGATATTCAGGACAAAATGGTGGAGCTTATGGGCAGACGCCGTTCAAAACAGCCACTTGAATATCCAAGTGCAGGCTCGACCTTTAAAAGACCTGAGGGACAGTTTGCAGGAAAGCTCATTGAGGACTGTGGTCTGAGGGGATACACAGTGGGAGGAGCACAGGTGTCTGAAAAGCACTGCGGTTTTGTGGTGAACAAGGGTGGTGCAACAACTGAGGATATTATGTCGGTGATAAGACACGTTCAGCACATTGTCAAAGAGCAGACAGGCTATCTTCTTGAATGTGAGGTAAAGATAATACCTTACAAGGAATAATTTAAATAGGGATCAATAAGTGATGATTTTTTTCAGCTTTGTAAGAAAGGAATGAACGTTATGCAGTTTGTGATAATTACTGGTATGTCAGGATCGGGAAAATCAAGTGCCGTGAATGTGCTTGAAGATATAGGATATTACTGCGTTGATAATATGCCGCCTGAGCTTATCCCAAAGTTTGCAAACATATGCAGTCAGTCTGACGGAAAAATAGACAAGGTAGCGTTTGTTGTTGATATAAGAGGCGGCGATCTTTTTCTGAAGCTTCAAGACACAGTAAAGCAGCTTCAGGGCGAGGACGTGAGTCTTAAAATACTTTTCCTTGACAGTTCAGATGACGTTATCGTGAGAAGATACAAGGAAACAAGAAGAAAGCACCCTCTTGACGAGGTGTCATATGGAAACATAAGAAAAGCTATTGAAACTGAGCGTGAGATATTAAGACCTATAAAAGCACAGGCTGATTTTTATATAGACACGTCAAGAAGCTCAACAGCTCAATTTAAGGAAAGGCTTTATTCCATATTCCTTGGAAACAACGAGTTTATGCATATTGATGTTCAGTCGTTCGGGTTCAAGTTCGGTGCAATGAGCGAGGGCGACCTTGTATTTGACGTAAGGTGTCTGCCTAATCCGTTTTATGTACCTGAGCTTAAGAACAAAACAGGTCTTGACAAGGACGTTTATGATTATGTTTTGAGCTTTGACGAAGCCAAAGTGCTTCTAGGCAAGCTAACAGATCTTATCGACTATCTCATACCTCTTTACGAAAAAGAGGGCAAGTCACAGCTTGTTATAGCGTTCGGCTGTACGGGCGGAAAGCATAGGAGCGTTACCTTTGCAGAAGCAGTTGCGGAGCATCTGAGAAAGCAAGGTCACAGGATAAGAATAACACACAGA
Organism: Ruminococcus sp. RTP21198st1_G1_RTP21198_201120; assembly: GCF_040924265.1. Lineage (NCBI taxonomy): Bacteria > Bacillati > Bacillota > Clostridia > Eubacteriales > Oscillospiraceae > Ruminococcus > Ruminococcus sp. RTP21198st1_G1_RTP21198_201120. Next base: position 79,210 of record NZ_JBCOMH010000002.1, on the reverse strand, counting down.
GATATAAATAATCAGTAAGGCGGTTTGAAAGTTGGAGGACGTATCCTTTTCATACAGAGCAAAAGAAGAAATAATCAGCAAGATAAATTCAAAGCCAAAGGCTGACGTGTGCATGATGGGTATGCTCACGTACTGTAACTGCCTGTCAGATGATGAGATATCTTTTCTCACTGAAAACAAAGCGGTAGCAGACTTTTTTGTGTTGAACACTGGCAGGATAACCGGTAATGAAAACGCAGTGTTAGTCACAGAGCAGAAAAAGCGAAACGGCGTTGTGCTTTATGCTTTGGATATTCCTGCGCGTGAGGACAGGCTCATGCTTCTTGACTATTTCAGAATGGATAAGAGCAGGCGTTTGGAAGAAGCTGACCTGCCTAAAGAGAAGTTTTATCCACAGCTTGTGGCTGGTATATTTCTTGCCTGCGGTTCGGTGAACAATCCTGAGAAAAAATATCATATGGAGTTCGTTATGCCAACGATAGAGCTTTGCAATGATTTTGGTATGCTGCTTATAGATAATTACGATATCACTCCAAAGCACGTTGAACGTAAGAACGCACAGATAGTTTACATAAAAGAGTCTGAGAATATCATAGATATGCTTACTCTTATGGGTGCGCCTATGTGTTCGCTTGAACTTATGAACGTAAAAATGATGAAAGATATGCGCAACAAGATAAACCGAGCGGTGAACTGCGATAACGCCAATATAGAGAAGTCGCTGAAAGCAGCGGAAAAGCAGATAAGCGATATCGAACTTATAGACGAGACAGTGGGGCTTTATTCTCTTCCTGATAATTTGCAGGAGATAGCTGAGCTTAGATATAATAACCCTGACTTCAATCTTAAAGATCTTGGTGCAGCCATAGATCCTCCTATCTCACGTTCGGGGGCAAACCACAGATTGCAGAAGATAGCAGAGATAGCTGACAGGATAAGAGTTGAAAAAGGTCTTGCACTGAAAGAGGAATAAAAATGCCTGAGTTTGTACATCTACATCTTCATAGTGAATATTCGCTCCTTGACGGCGCCTGCCGTATCAAGGAGCTTGTTTTGCGTGTAAAGGAGCTTGGACAGAAAGCAGTTGCGGTCACAGACCATGGAAATATGTTTGCGGCAGTGGAGTTTTACAACGAATGTCTTGCTCAGGGCATAAAGCCTATAATAGGCTGTGAGGTGTATGTTGCACCAAGAACACGATTTGACAAGCTAGCGAAGATAGACAGTTCGCCTTACCACCTTGTGCTTCTGTGTGAAAACAACGAGGGTTATCAAAATCTTATAAAGCTTGTGTCGGCGGCATATACAGAGGGCTTTTACAGCAAACCGAGAGTAGATGTTGAATTGCTTGAAAAATACCACAAGGGGCTTATCTGCTTGTCGGCTTGTCTTGCGGGTGAGATACCTAGAAAGCTGACAAATGGCGATTATGAGGCTGCAAAGCAGACTGCTCTTAAATATCGTGATATATTTGGCAGGGATAATTACTTTATAGAGCTTCAAAATCATAAGTTTGCAGACCAGCAGAGAATATTGCCTATGCTTATAAAGCTTTCACGAGAAACAGGAATACCGATGGTCTGCACTAATGACGCACACTATCTCAGACGTTCAGACGCTAATGCGCAACGTGTGCTAATGTGTATCTCAACAGGCACGACACTAGACGACCCAAGCAGGCTTGAATTTCCGACAAACGAGTTTTATGTAAAGTCAGCAGAAGAAATGGCGGAGCTTTTTCCTTCTCAGCCTGAGTCGCTGGAGAATACAGTAAAGATAGCTGACAGATGTAATGTAAGCTTTGAGTTTGGCAAAACAAAGCTTCCGTATTTTCATATAGACGGTGTTTCAGATAATGAAAAGTTTCTTCGTGATATGTGCATGAAAGGGCTTTATAAACGTTATGAAAATCCTACAAAAGAGGCTTTGAAACGTGTTGACTATGAGCTTGACGTCATAACGAGAATGGGATATACTGACTATTATCTTATAGTATGGGATTTCGTGCATTATGCAAAGACCCACGGTATACCTGTTGGTTGCGGACGTGGTTCAGGTGCAGGAAGTCTGTGTGCTTATTGTATTGGTATAACAGGCATTGACCCGCTGAAATATGATCTGCTCTTTGAGCGTTTTCTCAATCCAGAAAGAGTTTCCATGCCTGACTTTGATATAGATTTCTGCATGGAAGGCAGACAGCGTGTTATTGATTACGTTGTGGAGAAATACGGCTCTGACCATGTGGCGCAGATTGCGACCTTTGGCACACTTGCGGCAAAGCAGGCAGTGAGAGATGTGGCAAGGGCAATGGGTCTGCCTTATCAGACCGGAGATATGCTTGCAAAGAAAATACCAAGAGGTCAGCCACTTAAATATTCCATAGAGAATATACCTGAGCTTAGTTCCCTTTATAAGACTGATATGAAGGTACGACAACTTCTTGATATTGCCATGAGCGTCGAGGGTATGCCACGAAACGTGTCCACCCACGCAGCAGGCGTTGTTATCACAAAAGAGCCGGTTGACTTTTACGTTCCTCTCTATTCTCGTGACGGACAAGTTTCCACACAGTATACAATGACAGTGCTTGAACGATTGGGACTTCTTAAAATTGATTTTCTCGGACTCCGTAACCTTACCATTATAGACCACTGCCGAAAGCAGGTGATAGAAACTCACCCTGATTTTGACTTGGAGAAGATACCTCTTGATGACAAAAAGGTATATGAAATGCTGTCACAGGGCAAAACGGAGGGCGTTTTCCAGTTTGAAAGTGCGGGAATGACCGCAACTGTCATGAAGCTTCGCCCTGAAAGATTAGAGGACCTTATCGCTGTTATCTCTCTTTACCGCCCAGGACCTATGGACTCGATCCCAACATATATCCGAAACCGCCATGAACCTGACAGGATAGTGTATAAGCACCCATTGCTCAAAGGCATACTTGAAGTGACATACGGCTGTATAGTTTATCAGGAGCAGGTAATGCAGATATTCCGCACACTCGCAGGATATTCATACGGCAGAGCGGATATCGTAAGGAGAGCAATGGCTAAAAAGAAAGCGGCTGTTTTGGAAAACGAGCGAAAAGCGTTTATCTACGGTGAGAAAGGGCAGTGCTGTGGTGCAGTGGCAAACGGTGTGCCCGCTAATGTTGCCAATGAGATATTTGACGAAATGACCTCTTTTGCAAGCTATGCCTTTAACAAATCCCATGCGGCGGCTTATGCAACTATCGCATATCAGACAGCGTATTTAAAATGTCATTTCTATAAAGAATACATGGCGGCACTTATGACTATCACGCTTCTTGACAGCACCGATAAGCTTTACGGTTATATTGCAGACGTGAGCAAAAACGGTGTGAAGATATTGCCACTTGATATAAATAAGAGCGAAAGCGGTTTTGTGGCAGAGCCTGAGGGAATACGCTTTGCACTTCTTGCGGTTAAGTCGCTTGGTGAGGGGGCTATCGACAGGATAGTTTCTGAGCGTAAATCAGGTGGAGCGTTCCGTTCGCTTCAAGACTTTTGTACACGAGTTTCGGGCAGAGATATCCACCTGAGAACAGTGGAAGCACTTATAAAGAGTGGAGCTTTTGATGGTTTTGGATACACCAGACGTGAACATCTCAATGCTTGTGAGGACATAATGAAAAGCGTAACTCGGTCAGACGGAAATGTGATTGAGGGTCAACTTGACTTGTTTGGCATGGGTGCTGCTTTGCCAATGGAAAAGAAGATAGAACGTTGCGGCGAGTTTGACGAACAGCAGCTTCTTGAATTTGAGCATGAAGCTCTTGGTATGTATATATCAGCCCACCCTATAGACCGCTTTGAGTGTGTGATTTCAGCCGCAAGGTGCGTAACCTCTGCACAGCTCATAAAAGCCTGTACAGACGAGGGCGGAATGGCTGATAAACGTTTCGCTGATGGGGCGGAAGTAGACTATGCAGGAATGGTCAGGGGCAGAAAAATGCTAAAGACCAAAAAAGGCGATATGATGTGTTTTGTGGAGCTTGAAGACAAGTTCGGAACATTAGAGATAGTGGTTTTTCCGTCAGTTTTTCAAACTATGGGAGGCCTTATAAAAGACAGAGCGCTTCTGCACGTCAAAGGCAAGATATCATGCAAAGAGGAAGAAGAACCTAAGATACTTGCGGATATGCTCGAGCCTGTCGATAGATTTTGCTCATTACAGCTTCAAAGGGATATTTGCGTAAGGCTTGTTTCAAGAGATGCAGAGGGCATAAAGGCTGTTAGAACTATAGCCGAGAAATACAGAGCACAGACTGGTTCAAAATTTGCGGTATTTTTCAGCGATATACGCAAAATGACAGGCATAAAGTCTGTTCATGCTGTGAAAATGTGTCCTGAACTGCTTGTCAAACTTGAAAACAGACTGGGTGCTGAAAACGTGGTATTTATGGACAGAAAAGGAGAATAAAAATGGAGCCAAGAACATATAAGGTAACAAAAATTGACGGCGATTATGCACATCTTCTCAATGTGGACACAGGCGAAGATCTTCTTATGGCAAGAGCGCTTTTGCCTGACGAAACAGACGAGGGAACAATGCTTCATTGGGAAAATTTCATTTATACGGTAATAGAATAAGTGTATTTATGAAATTCTTGTGAAAAGTATGGAAATCTGCACAGGAATGTGATATACTATATTATTATCGTGTTATCACGAAAAATTTTAGCGTGAAAACGCTTGAAGGAGTAATCAAATGGCTGTATCTTATAGTAGGGAAGAACTCGGCAGAGGGATATCTCTTACAAGAATATATGACAAGAAATTCAAGTCAAACTGCGTGAAGATAGCGTTTATATCACCGCTGAACGAAAAAACAGCCTGCGTCAATGCAATGCTTCAAACAGTGCTTGTGACATCGAATGCGGAGATACCTTCACGAACAAAGCTTACTTCCACACTCACCGGGCTGTATGGTTCGAGCATAGGTACTAACTGTGGCACTATAGGCGACTATCAGTCTGTCGGTCTGTCTGCGAGCTTTATCGGCGACGATTATACTATAGACGGCGAAGTAATATCCGTTCAGGTGGTAAGACAGCTTTTGAACTGTCTGCTCAGACCTCACCTTGTTGACGGAAAGTTCTGTGAGAAGTATTTTACTTTGAGAAAGCAGGAGCTTATCGACGCTATTGTTGCCACTGTCAATGACAAGCGTGGCTATGCACTTTTGCAGGCGAAAAAGGTCATATTTGAGGGCGAGCCTGCGGCTGTGTCTGCAATTGGAACTGTGGAGCTTGCTGAGAACATAACTCAGGAGGATCTGTTAAGACAACACAAAAAGCTTCTTGAAAGTGCAAAGATAGAGATAACCATATCAGGCGGCGGAAACACGGCTGCTGCGGAAAATCTTATAAGAAATGAAATGGCTGCTCTTATAAGAGTTTCACCTGTGGAGAAGATAGACTACAGACACAATTCACCTGCAAAGGCAGAGCCTGTTTATAGAGAGCTTAAAATGCAGGTAATCCAAAGCAAAATGGTCATGGCATTCAAGTCTGATTATGAGGATATCTACACCGCAAAGCTTTTCTGTATGCTTCTCGGAGCAACGCCTTTTTCAAAGCTTTTTGCAAACGTAAGAGAAAAGATGAGCCTTTGTTATTATTGTTCCTCTGCATATGCCGACAGAAAGGGCACGCTTTTTATTGATAGTGGCGTTGAAAGCTGTAACATAGAAAAGGCAAAAAAAGCTATCGAAGAACAGCTCGAAGCCATATGTAATGGCGACTTCACAGAAGAGGAGCTTGAAAACACAAAGAAATCTCTATGCGGTGGCTTTAAGTCAAATTATGACAGCATATATGATATCATGGGTTGGTATGCTGCACAGAACACACGAAACACAGCTTTCACCCCTGAGGAGATAAACGAGCGGATAGCAAAGCTTACCCGTGAGGATATAATAAGCTGTGCAAAGACTTTTAAGCCTGATACTGTTTTCGTGATCAGGGGCGAGGAAGAGGAGGACTGTGATGAATAAGGAGATTGTAAAGAGCGAGCGACTGGGCGAGAGCTACAGCGTTTTTCATCACCCGTCAGGACTTGACGTGCTTGTGTGGAAAATGGAGGGCTTCACAACTACAGAAGCCATATTTGCCACAAAGTACGGCTCAATTTACAACTGTTTCAAGACCAAGGACAGCAAAGATTTCATCACTGTGCCTGAGGGCATAGCCCATTTTCTTGAGCATAAGCTTTTTGAAAATGAAGACACAGATGTTTTTGACTTATATGCAAAAACTGGTGCCAACGCAAATGCTTTCACGTCTTTTGATGAAACGGCATATACGTTCAGCTGCTCGGAAAACTGGGAGGATTCTCTTGAAATACTTCTTGACTTTGTTCAGAAGCCATATTTTACAGAGCAATCTGTGGCTAAGGAGCAGGGAATAATCGGTCAGGAAATAAAAATGTGTGCAGATTCTCCTGAAAGACAGTGCTTTTATAATCTGCTGAAAGCTCTGTATGTAAACCACCCTATAAAGATAGATATTGCAGGAACTGTTGATACTATTGCTGAGATAACTCCTGATCTTCTTTATAAGTGTTACTACACTTTCTATAATCTTCACAACATGGTTCTTGCCATTGCAGGAAATGTTGACGAGGATAAGGTCATGGAAATATGCGATAAAATGTTGAAGCCATGCGAGAATATGGAGCTTGAAACAAAGCTTCCTGATGAGCCTGAGAATGTAGCGCAGAAAAAGATATTTCAGAGCTTCCCTGTGGGTCTGCCACTTTTCAATATCGGCTTCAAGTGCAAGCCTTATGAGGGCAGAGAACTTTTCAAAAAGGCTGGAACAGCGTCAGTTGCGCTTCATCTGCTTATAGGCTCGTCTTCGCCACTTTATAAACAGCTTTTTGATGACGGACTGATAAATTCGCAGTTCGGCGTGGAAGTTTTCACAAGCGGTGGCGTGTTCTCGCCAATAATATCAGGTGAATCCCATGACCCCGAAGAGCTTTATCGCCGTTATCTAGCGGAGATAGAACGTGTAAAGACAGAGGGCTTTGACAAGTCGCAGTTTGATATGATAAAGCGTTCTATGTACGGCGAAATAGTAAGAGGAATGAATAATCCTGAAAGAGCAGCAGATTATCTTGCAGAAAGCTATTTTGAAAACTCTGACGCTTTCTATGAAGCACAGGTTCTTGCAGAAATGACTGTGGAGGATTGCGAAAACGCCGTAAGAGAAATGTTCGACCCTGAAAAGTCGTCTATCTCCGTGGTAGATAATAAGTAGGTATTTTGAGCTACAGGCTCAGTGAAAGGAATGATAAATTTATGACAGCATTGCAGTTTCTTGCCGACTCTACGGCAAATGACGCAATAAGGGAAAAACTCAGAGAGTTTCCGAACAGAGTTTATTTTCCCAATTTCGGAAAGGGTGACAATATCTTCAAAGAGGGTATTGATATCGACAGAGTGCTTTTTACAGTGCCAGGCACGAATTTCAAGATATATTGGTATGGTTTTTTAATAACCATCGGTATTCTTCTTGCGATGATATACGGCTTCAGAAGAATGAAGACCGTAGGCATCGACCCTGATAGAGCGACAGATTCCGTTATCGGCGGACTTATCGGAGCTATCTTTGGCGCAAGATTTTATTATATCATCTTTAATACAGAGGGCATGAAATTCTCAGAGTTTTTCGATATTCGTGACGGAGGTCTTGCTATCTACGGCGGACTTATCGGTGCGATAATCGTGGGTGGAATTATAGCAAAAGTAAGAAAGCTGAAGCTTACTGCGCTTCTTGATGTGGTCGCACCATGTTTTCTTATCGGTCAGTGTATCGGACGTTGGGGCAACTTCTTCAATCAGGAGGCTTTCGGTGCAAATACAAAGCTTCCTTGGGGCATGATAAGCAACACCACAATGGAATATATCTCAAACCATTATGACGAACTTGGCGGCAAAGTGTCGGCTCTTGACCCTATCCACCCATGCTTCCTTTATGAATCTATTTGGTGTCTTATTGGATTTATAATCCTGCATTTCTATCTTAAACACCGCAAGTTTGACGGCGAAGTATTCCTTATGTACACAGGCTGGTACGGTCTGGGAAGATTTTTCATCGAGGGTCTGAGAACAGATTCGCTCTATCTTGGAAACATAAGAGTATCACAGCTTGTTGCAGGCACTTGTGTTCTTGCTTCACTTGTACTTATAATCGTGTTCAGAGGTATCACAAAGAGAAACAGCGATTATAAACTGTTCGTTGACACTGAGCTTTCAAAGGCACAGCTTGAACAGTATAACAGCTACAATGATATCCAGAAAGAGAAGAAAGAACTTAAGCACAAGATAAAGGAAGCCAAGGATAAGGGTGAGAGCTTTATTGAGCTTCAAAAAGAATATGACGAAAAATTCGGCAAGCAGGCTCAAAAAGACAAGATTAAAGAAGCCGAGGAAAAGGACAAGGAGTCACACACCAAAGCTGAGACAGAGTATAAGTCTATCCTTGGTGACGATAACGACGAGGACCGCGAAGTAAAAGATACAGATGAAAAGGATACGGAGGAAGAATAAATGGGACAGATAATTGACGGCAAGGCAGTATCAGCCAAGGTCAAGGAAGAAATAAGACTTGAAACAGAGAAGCTTAAAGAGCAGGGCATAGAGATAGGTCTTGCAGTGGTCATCGTCGGTGATGACCCTGCTTCTCAGGTTTATGTAAGAAACAAGGAAAAGGCTTGCGAAACTGTGGGCTTTAATTCATTCAAGTATGCTCTCCCTGCGGAAACAACAGAAGAAGAGCTTCTCGACCTTGTCAAAAAGCTCAATGATGATGACAGAGTGGACGGAATACTCGTTCAGCTCCCATTGCCAAAGCACCTTGACGATAAAGTGATAATAAATAACATCAGACCTGACAAGGACGTTGACGCTTTCCACCCTGTAAATGTGGGCAAAATAATGATAGGCGATTACAGTTTTCTGCCATGCACACCTGCTGGTGTTATGGAGCTTATCAAGTCAACAGGCACTGACATTGCAGGCAAGGAGTGTGTAGTGGTTGGCAGAAGCAATATCGTTGGTAAGCCACAGGCTATGTTGCTTTTGCATAATAACGGCACTGTTACTATCTGCCATTCAAAGACAAAAGATCTTAAAGAAGTTTGTCAGAGAGCAGATATCCTAGTTGCTGCTGTTGGCAGACCAAAGATGATAACCGCTGATTATATCAAGGAGGGTGCAGTAGTTATCGACGTTGGTATGGATCGTGATGAAAACGGCAAGCTTTGCGGTGACGTTGATTTTGAGGACTGCAAGGATAAGGCTTCATTTATCACACCTGTTCCAGGCGGAGTTGGCCCTATGACCATTGCAATGCTTATGAGAAACACACTCACAGCAGGCAAGGCTCATCACGGCATAGGATAGTTGTAAAATTTCTGTTAAGACTATTTACAATTTGTCTGAAATAATGTATAATATATGAGTTGCTTACTGCAACATATCCATGCAACAGAATATGGGTCACGCCCGCAAGTGGGAAAGTTACCTGCCATATTCTTTTACATCGGAAATATTTTAACGAAAGAGGTACAAAAAAATGCTTAGAAAAGACGAAAAGACAGCTGTTATCGAAGCTAACAGAACTCACGAAACAGACACAGGTTCACCTGAGGTACAGATCGCTATCCTTACAAAGAGAATCAGCGACCTTACAGAACATCTTAAGACACACAAGAAGGACAATCACTCAAGAAGTGGTCTGTTCAAGATGATCGGTAAGAGAAGAAATCTTCTCAACTACCTCAAGAAGAAGGATATCGAAAGATATAGAGCTACTATCGAAAAGCTGGGTATCCGTAAGTAATCATGTAACTGACATCAAGGCAGAGGCATTTATTGCCACTGCCTTTTGGTGTTTATTTGAACTGTTGGTGAAAGGTAACTTAGCATTAAACAGAATGTATGAAGCTCGTATGTCCTGTTTATTGCTAATGCTTTCACCATACAGAAAAAACTAAATTTCTAAAATGGAGGAAAGACAATGTTTGAGAATTTCAAAACTTTTGAAACGACATATGCAGGCAGACCTGTAGTAGTCGAAACAGGTAAGACCTGCGGACTTGCTAACGGCTCTTGCTGGGTAAGATACGGTGAAACGGTTGTAATGGCTAACGTTACAGCTTCCGCAAAGCCAAGAGAGGGTGTTGACTTTTTCCCACTTTCAGTTGACTTTGAGGAGAAAATGTATGCAGTAGGCAGAATACCAGGTTCTTTCACAAAGAGAGAAGGCAAGGCTTCTGACAAGGCTATCCTTGCTTCAAGATGTGTAGACAGACCTATCAGACCTCTTTTCCCAAAGGATATGAGAAATGACGTTTCAGTTGTTATGACAGTTCTTTCTGTTGACCCTGACAACTCACCTGAGATCACAGGTATGATAGCTACATCTATTGCACTTTCCATCTCTGATATTCCATGGAACGGCCCAGTTGCATCTATCAACGTAGGTTACGTTGACGGCGAGCTGGTGCTCAACCCAACTCTTGAGCAGAGAGCTAAGAACAGACTTAACCTTACAGTTGCAGGTTCAGCTGAAAAGATAGTAATGATCGAAGCAGGTGCTGACCAGATACCTGACGATCTTATGCTCAAGGCTATCATGACAGGTCATGAAGAGATAAAGAAAATGGTAGCTTTCATCAACGATATCAAGGCTCAGATCGGTAAGCCTAAGTTTGAGTTTGAGTCAATGGAAGTTGACCATGATCTGTTCGACGCTGTTGAAGCAATGGTAGGCGAGCAGGTAAAGGTTGCTCTTGATACAGATGATAAGAATGTAAGAGACGCAAGACTCCAGCCAATAATCGACGCTGTTCATGAGAAGTTCGATGAGCAGTGCGAGGATAACACAGCTGTTCTTGACGAAGTTATGTATAAGCTCCAGAAGAAGATAGTTAGAAACTGGCTCTATGAGGGCAAGCGTGTTGACGGCAGAGGTATCGACGAGATAAGACCACTTGCTGCTGAAGTTGGCGTTCTCCCAAGAGTACACGGTTCAGGTATCTTCACAAGAGGTCAGACACAGGTAATGACTATCGCAACACTTGGCCCTGTTTCAGACGCTCAGAAACTTGACGGTATCGACGAGGAAACTTCCAAGAGATATATGCACCAGTACAATTTCCCTTCATATTCTGTTGGTGAAACAAGACCTTCAAGAGGCCCGGGAAGAAGAGAGATAGGTCACGGCGCACTTGCTGAGAGAGCACTCGTTCCGGTTATCCCTTCTGTTGAAGAGTTCCCATATGCTATCAGATGCGTATCTGAGGTGCTTTCTTCAAACGGTTCTACATCGCAGGGTTCTATCTGTGGTTCTACACTTGCACTTATGGACGCAGGCGTTCCTATCAAAGAGCCTGTTGCAGGTATTTCATGCGGTCTTATCACTAAGGAGGACGGCAGCTGGATGACTATGGTAGACATTCAGGGCCTTGAGGACTTCTACGGCGATATGGACTTTAAGGTAGGCGGTACAAAGAACGGTATCACAGCTATTCAGGTGGATATCAAGGTAGACGGTCTGACACCTGAGATAATCGCAAGTGCTTTTGAAAAGACAAGAAAAGCAAGAATGTATATTCTTGATGAGATAATGCTCAAGGCTATCCCTGCTCCTCGTGCTGAGGTAAGCAAGTGGGCACCTAAGATGCTGGCAACAAAGGTACCGGTTGACAAGATCAGAGAAGTTATCGGTTCAGGCGGAAAGGTAATTCAGAAGATCTCTGCTGAGTGTGACGTTAAGATAGACATATCTGAGGACGGTAGCGTATTCGTTTCAGGTATAGACAAGGAAAAGGCTGAACAGGCAATCAATATCATTAATACTATCGCTAATGACCCTGAGATAGGTGCTATCTACAGAGGTAAGGTAGTAAAGATCATGAACTTTGGTGCTTTCGTTGAGATAGCTCCTGGTAAGGACGGTTTGGTACACATTTCTAAGCTTGACAAATCAAGAGTAGAAAAGGTCGAGGACGTTGTTTCTGTTGGCGACGAGATCGTTGTTAAGGTAATGGAAATAGACGATCAGGGCAGGATCAATCTTTCAAGAAAAGACGCTCTTGCTGATATCGAAGCTAAGAAGAACGCTAAGTAATAAGTTTTTAAGAGCGGGCGGCTATGTGCTGTCCGCTTTTTTGTTGACAAATTTGTTGACAAAAAAGAAGAAGTATGTTAATATAAAAGTAATAAATTTTTATAGGGGGTATCTTTATGAGATGTACAGTATGCGGGTGCGATATTCTGCCTAACAGCATTTGCTGTCAGAATTGTGGCACAAGAGTTATTGAAATGACAGGGGTAAATTCGGCACAGTCGAGGTATGGCAATAGTTTCAATAATAGCTTTAACAATGGCTTTGACAATAGCCTTAACAGCAATGTGAGGGCAGTGGGAAAGAATATGTCTATAGGCAAAAAGGTGCTTATCCTTTTGCTGGCATTGTTTGTGGGCGCAGCTATCGGTTTTGGATATTGGTACTATCACAATGTTTCAACCCATACCATTAGAGAGGAGAACTTTAGCGTTGAACTGCCAAGGTCACTTGAAAAGGAAACCACAATAGATTATGCGGCACAGAGCAGTGATGGAACTGTAAAAGCCAACGGAAAGTACGCCGATGTTAATAGCGATTTTCAGTATATGATCCTTGATTACTCTTCACTTGCCGGCGAAACAACGGATATTCTTACTGAGAAACTGTTTGTCACCTACATGAAGGGCAATTTGAAAAGTCAGTTTGGAAGCAGCTATAAAGAAGTGTATGCTGATGGTAACAAGCTTAAAATGACCTATCGTGCAAAAACGGGCGACGAAGTTTATAACTATGCTTTATGCAAAAAGTCAGGTTATAAATATTATTGGTTTGTTTTTGGCTGTAAGGCTGATGAAAAGGATTTCTATGACCCAAAATTTGAAAAGTGGGCAAGTACTATCCATATCAATTAATACAAAATTTATAAAATCGATTTGTTAAATTATTGACATAATAAACAGCATATGTTAGAATAAAAGCATAAATTATATGAGGGAGAAAAGAATATGAAATGTCCTATTTGTTCGGCAAAGATCAGTGATACTGACGCTTTTTGTCCTAATTGTGGGTCGGCTGTGAAGTCTGAAACAAGCGGTTATATGGATTCTATCGACACATCAAACCTTGGTGAGAATGTTGGCTTTGGCAAGCGCAACACAACAGGAGCACAACCTGTGAATGCAGTACCTCAGCAGAATTATGCTCAGGGTCAGCAGTCTTATGGTCAGCCACAGAACGGCTACGCTCAGCAGAGTTATCCGCCTCCGCAGAATGGCAATGCTCAAACTCCATACGGCAGTGCATATGAGCCTTACAAGATAGCGCCTGTTACATCTGCTAAAAAGGGTATACCAAAGCCTTTGATGTCAGTTCTTGTGTTTATCCTAGCGTTCTTGGTGGCTTTCGGCGTGAGATATTTTTACAAAAACACAGCTACTAAAACATTGCAGGGTACGGGATATACAATGACCGCTCCTGCGGATATTAAGAAATCTAGCAGTACAAATCTGTATGCCCTTGATAGCTTCTCCAACAACGAGGTGGGCATAAACGCTGTTAAGCTTTCATATTCTGATATTGCACTTTACGGCTATGGCAAGGGCGAGTCTGCATCGGATATCTTTGATTTTATCCTTGAAAACGGCTCAACAACCTTGAAAATAACAGGCAAGGATTCAAAATATATTTATTATACCCAGAGCATAGGAGATAAACATTATTATGGCATGAGTTCTATAACAGAGGGCAACGGTGGCTACTACATTTTTGATTTTCTCTGCGAGCAGAAAAATAAGTCAAAGTATGAAGATAAGTTCAAGGATTGGGCTGCTTCAGTTGAGATAAAGTAAATAATTCAAGCTGTCCTTCGGGGCAGCTTTTTTGTTTTGCATAAAAATCTTGCTTTTTTCGTCAAAAAGGTGTAAAATGAATCATATGACACAAAATCTGCTTTCCGCATAAAATGTACTAATAATATGTGGAGGTGATCTTGTGTTGAATCTTATACTTCTTCTGGCTCTTGTGCTGGCGGTCGTTATTTGGTTTTGGGTGAAATGGTATAAGGTGCGAAATGTTGGCAAGCGTGGAGGATATTTGCTTATCCCATGTAAAAAGAATACACGTGAGCTTGAACATATGGTAAAAAGCTGTTATTGGGAGGAGTTTTTTCAGCCTGAATATTATGGGAGAGAAATAATCCTCGTTCAGCTTGACAAAAGCGAGATAAATTATGTTTCAAAGCGTTTGGAACAGGATTATAGCATCGTTCACTGTGTTGATATAACTGAACTTGCAGATTTTATCAAGCGCAGAGAGCTGAAATGCCATGAAAAATAGATCATTCGGAGAATAATATGGAAGATTTAAAGACCCTCAAGGGTGAGGTTGACAGCATAATATTTAAAAGTGAGGACACAGGCTTCTGTGTGCTTATGCTTAACTGTGACAATGACCTTATCACAGTTGTTGGCGAAATGGGTGACGTTGAGGAGGGCGAAGATCTCGTTGTGACAGGGGAGTTCACTTCACATCAGAAATTCGGCGAGCAGTTCAAGGTGCATATCTTTGAGCGTTCTTTGCCTACTACCTCTGCAGCGATTCAGCGTTATCTTGCAAGCGGTGCTATATCAGGCGTAGGGCCTGTACTTGCAAAAAAGCTTGTGAACAAGTTCGGGGACGATACCCTTGACATAATAGAAAATTCTCCCGACAGGCTCACGGAGATAGACGGGATAACAGTTAAAAAAGCGGAAAAAATATCTCAGGAGTTCAAAACCACTTTTGCCGCAAGGTCTCTTATGTCATATCTTAACAAATTCGAGATAGAAACTTCTTATGGCATAAAGGCGTGGAAGCGTTGGGGCAACACTGCCGAGCAGATTATAAAATCAAACCCTTATGTGCTTTGTATTCAGGGCGTCGACCTGTCATTTTCCCGTGCGGACGCAGTTGCGGCAAAGTCTGATATCCCTGCTGACAGCGAGTGCAGGATAAAGGCAGGCATTACATATATTCTAAGACAAAACGCTGACCAAGGTCATACCTGCCTGCCTTTAGATAGCCTTGTGAAAACAGCGGTAAGTTATCTTGATGTTGATGAAAAGCTTATAAAAAAAGTAATCGAGGATGAAACTGAGGAGGAAAACCTCTACTATTACGATAAGCATGGCAGACGTTTTGTTATGCTTGCAGATTTTTACAAAGCTGAGGACTACATAGCAAGGCGACTTGCCATAATGCGGCAGATCTCTTATGACAATAAGATAGATTTTTCCGAAGTAATTGATCTTGAAGAGGAAAATAATGGCATACAATATGAAAAAATACAGCGTGAAGCCATAAATCTTGCACTGTCAAAGGGTTTTCTTGTGCTGACGGGAGGGCCAGGTACAGGAAAGACCACAACGCTCAACGCTATAATTTCTCTTTATCAGCAGCAAGGGCTTAACGTTATGATATGTGCACCAACAGGCAGAGCCGCAAAAAGGCTTTCTGACCTTACGGGATTTGACGCAAAAACTATCCACAGGCTTCTTGAAGTGAAGCATACAAGCGGTGACACACTTGCGTTTATACATGATGAAAACAATCTTCTCGATTGTGACGCTTTGATAATCGACGAGATGTCCATGGTGGATTCTTGCCTTTTTGAAGCCGTTTTGAGAGCCATAAGCGTTACCTGCAAGCTCGTTCTGGTGGGGGACAGCGATCAGCTTCCGTCAGTAGGTGCAGGAAATGTGTTAAAGGATATTATTGACAGCGGAGTAATGTCTGTTGTAACACTAAAAGAGATCTTCAGACAGGCACAGGAGTCTGAGATTGTTATGAACGCCCATAAGATAGTAAACGGCGAGCATATCGACCTGGCCAGCAAGGACAAGGATTTCTTTTTTATGCAACGGCTTGAATATGGAGAACTTCAGGATCTTGTGGTGGAGCTTTGCAAAACAAGACTGCCAAAAGCCTACGATTACTCGCCCATAGACGACATTCAGGTGCTTTCGCCTACACGAAAAGGTCCTGCGGGTACTGTGGAACTAAACAAGCGTCTACAGCAGGAGCTTAATCCTCCTGCCGCAGGAAAATCAGAGGTCAAGACCCCTGTTTATACTTTCAGAAAAGGTGACAAGGTCATGCAGACCAAGAATGATTATGAAATTCTTTGGAAAAAGTATATAACCGAGGACAAGACCGAAAGTGGCGCAGGCATTTTTAACGGCGATATAGGCATAATAATTGCAGTGAACAAGATACTTAAAACTGTGACTATAGATTTTGAAGGCAGAATAGCTGTCTATGACAAGCAAATGCTGGATAATCTGGAGCTTGCCTATGCCATAACAGTGCATAAAAGCCAAGGTTCTGAGTTTGATGTTGTCATTCTCACTGTATTCGGTGGATTTGACAAGCTTTATTACAGAAATCTTCTTTATACGGCTGTGACAAGAGCCAAAAGAATGCTTATAATAGTTGGCTCGAAAAAGCGTGTTGATTTTATGATAGATAATAATAAACGCACTTTGAGGTATACTGCGCTTAAAAATATGCTAATGGAGCTTGTAGAGGGTGATGACAGTGGTCAGCAGACGCTTGATATATAAATTTCTGCTTGATTTTGTTTATCCTAATCGTTGCCCTATATGTGGAAGTTTTATAAAATGGGACGAGCTTTTGTGCAAAAATTGTGAATGTAAGCTGCCTTTTCATAAAAAAATATTGTGCGAAAAGTGCGGCAAGGATAAGTGCCTAGATCATGATTCACTACATTTTGATAGCATTTATACTCTTATGAGATATGAAGATATCTGCGTGAAAGCAATACATCAGCTTAAAGACGACAGACAGCTTAATTTTGCGGAATATTCTGCGAAGCTTCTGGGTAATGTGCTAAGAAAAAATGGTATCGCACAGCAGGCGGATATCATCACATCAGTGCCAATGCACAGATCAAAACGCCGTAAAAGAGGATATGATCAGGCACAAAAGCTTGCACACTTTACGGCTATGGAGCTTGGGATAAGAGAAGATCATCGTCTACTTGGACGGACAAGGGATACTGCAGAACAGCATACTTTGACTGCCGCTCAACGAAAAACTCATGCGGAGGATATTTATTATTCTCTAGCGAAACACGCTGACATAAAAGGCAAAAATATACTGCTATTTGATGATGTTTACACAACAGGTTCAACGCTTAACGTGTGCAGCGGACTGCTAAAGAAAATGGGTGCTAAAAAGGTGTTTTGTGCTGCAATAGCCACAACGCTTCTTGATGAAAAGCATAAAGAATAAAACAGGCCGCCTTCGGTATAATAATATCGGGAGGCGGTCTTTATGATAACTGAGGAACAGTTTGCGGCGATAAAAAGACTTATCGTGTCTGAAAACTGCATGATAGACAGGTTTGAGCATTATGTGAGTGAGATAAAAGAGCCGCAGCTAAAGGAAGATATGCAAAAGCTTACAGCGGCTTTGAAAAATCAGCGTTCAGGGTTGCTCACAAGTCTGGAGGATAACAATGGTAACTGACGGAAATATAATAAAAGAAGCAAGATTTTTTGTCAAGGCGTATTCAAAGGAGTTTTGTCAGACCTACAGTGATCTATGCGGAAGTCCTTTTGCGGAGTGTATAAAAAGTGCGCTTGACGGTCAGCTTAGAATAGCAGAGAAGCTCGAAAGTCTTGAAAAAACATACTGTGACAAAACCAAGCTACCAATTGCAGACAGTATTGATGTGAACAGATTTTTATATAAGAACAGGGAAGATATGAGGTAAAAAAGTCCGCAGATGCTGGCCTGCGGACTTTTGTTATTTTGATATATGTACGTCAAGTTGGTCGAATGGTATAGAAATGCCGTTTGCGTCAAAGCGTTCCTTTGCCTCTTTGAGAAATTTGTATCGTATCTCCCAGTAAGCATCGGTCGGTATCCATACACGCATGATAAGGATTATAGCACTTGTGCCATGCTCGCAGACAGCCACAAGCGGCTTGTCAGGCTCGTTTATTACCCTTGGCTCATCATTGAGCATTTCTCTGAGAATAGCCATTGCCTTGTTGTGGTCGTCATTGTAGCTGATAGAGAATTTCAGTTCAAGGCGACGTTTGTCGTCAGCAGTTATATTCGTAATAGTCGATTGTGAAACAACTCCGTTTGGTATAAATATCATCTTATTCTCAAGGGTCTTTAAGGTGGTGTAAAGTATAGAGATAGCGTCAACAGTTCCCTCTGAGTCGCCTATTTTTACATAATCACCGCATTTAAAAGGCTTTGAAAAAAGTATGATAAAGCCGCCTGCGACGTTTGAAAGACTGTTTTGAAGAGCAAGACCGATAGCAAGACCTGCTGCACCGATAGTTGCGACTATTGATGACATAGGTACTTGAAGTGCAGAAAGTGCCATTACTATTATTATAATAAGTAATACAGTGTGTACCACAGATGTGAGAAATTTATGTATAGTCACGTCTGTTCGACGCATGCTCAAACCTTTGTGCATGACCTTCAAAACAAGCTTGTCAAGAAGTATTCCTAAAAGAAAAATAACAGCCGCAGCTATAAGATGTGGGGTAAATTTCTCAAGCCAATTCAAAAATCTGTCAGACAAAAAAATCATCTCCGTAACATTATTATGTAAAGATATTATAACATCTTAACATGATATTTGCAAGTGTTCCCAATATATAAGTTTTTTGCGTATTTATGCACTTTTATCAGAAATCATAACAAAAATAGGTGTTGACTTGGAGATAATTTTGTGAAAAAAATGTGGGAAAAAGTCTTGCTATTTGTGTGGCTTTGGTGTATAATAATATTAAGTTTTATTATACTTACAGTAAGGAGAATTTTTATGATCAATTTTCTTAACACTGCAGCTCAGATGGTTGCGGCAAAGAGTACGATCAGTCCTGATCAAAAAGATCTGGGTGCTGGAACTGTTGCCTCTGTCGTTATCACAGGTTTAGTTGTGGTATTTATCGGACTTGTTCTGCTTATTCTGCTTGTGTCGATATACGGCAAGTTATTTGACGTTATCAACGGCAGAGCTGCAAGAAAGGCTGAAGAGGCAAAAAAAGCTGCTGAAGCTGCAAAGGCTGTTGCTAAGCCAGAGCCAATAAAGGCTGCTGCTCCTGTTGTAGAAGACGGCATTGAAGAAGAAACAGTTGCTGTTATCATGGCTGCAATTTCGGCTATGAGCAGTGCAGAGGGCAAGAAGCTCGTTCTTAAGAGCGTTAAAACTGCCAAGCCTCAAAGACCTGCATGGTCTACCGCAGGCATAATAGACAATACAAGACCATTTTAGTGCAGTTGACGTGAAAGGAACGTGATAATAGATGTCAATAATTAATTCATTTCTTGATACCATGGCGTCTTTGGCGTCACAGTCGGGTTTTGCGGGTTTCCTCGTAGACGGTGGCTGGAAAAATATCATAATGATACTTATTTCATTCGTATTTATGTATCTGGCTATTGCAAAGGGCTTTGAGCCGCTTCTGCTTCTGCCTATCTCATTCGGTATGCTGCTTACAAACCTGCCATACGCTGAGATGTATCATCCAGACTTCTGGAACTATAAAACGGTTGCAGGCAATGATCACTATATAGATTACGGTCAGATACTTCAAAAGGGTGGTCTGTTGGATATTCTTTACATGGGCGTTAAGCTTCAGATCTATCCACCACTCATATTCCTTGGAATCGGTGCTATGACAGACTTTGGTCCGCTGATCGCAAGCCCTAAGAGCTTTCTTATGGGTGCTGCTGCACAGGGCGGTATCTTCTTTACATTCATCGGTGCAGCTCTCTTCGGCATGAGTGCTGCTGAGTGCGGTTCTATTGCTATCATCGGCGGTGCTGATGGTCCTACATCTATCTATGTATCTTCAAGACTTCTAACCTCAAACAGTAATATCGGCGTTGGTACTATTGCACTTGCAGCCTATACATATATGGCTCTTGTTCCTATTATCCAGCCGCCTATCATGAAGGCTCTTACAACAAAGAAAGAGCGTTCAGTAGTAATGGGTCAGCTCAGACCTGTTTCTAAGGTAGAAAAGCTTATTTTCCCTATCCTCGTAACTATCGTTATCTCACTCATGGTTCCTTCAGCAGCTCCACTGGTTGGTATGCTCATGTTTGGTAACCTTCTTAAAGAGAGTGGCGTCTGCGACAGACTTGTTAAGACTGCTCAGAACGAGCTTATGAACATCATCACTATCTTCCTTGGTGTAACAGTTGGTGCAACAACACAGGCAGATAAGATCATGAATATTCAGTTTGCAGAAGTTATGGCACTTGGCGTTGTAGCATTCTCAATTGGTACAGCCTGCGGCGTACTTCTTGGTAAGCTTATGTATGTTCTTTCAGGTCACAAGATCAATCCTCTTATCGGTTCAGCAGGTGTATCTGCCGTTCCAATGGCAGCCCGTATCTCTCAGAAGGTCGGTCAGCAGGAAGTTCCTACAAACTATCTGTTGATGCACGCTATGGGTCCTAATGTTGCCGGCGTTATCGGTTCAGCCGTTGCTGCTGGTGTTCTTCTTACAATTGTAAGATAAGATCAGAAATTTTTCGGGACGATGAAAAGCATCGTCCCGATTTTTGTGTATAGTTTAGGAGTGTTGATATGTCGGAAAGTAAATTTTTTGCAGTGATATCTCGTATGAAATATATAAATCGTTGGGCACTTATGAGAAATACGATCAATGAGAATATTAGCGAGCATTCCCTTGAAGTTGCTTTTATCGCACATGTGCTTGCACTTATCAGAAATAAGCGATTTGGCGGTAATGTTTCTCCTGAGAGATGTGCGCTGCTTGCTATGTATCATGATGTCACCGAGATAATCACAGGTGACTTGCCTACGCCTATAAAATATTACAGCCACGAGATAAAGGGCGCATATGATGAGATCGAGCAGAAAGCCAAAAATACTCTGGTGTCTTATCTTCCTGATGATCTGAAAGAGGACTTTGAGCCGCTTTTCTGCAAAACTTCACAGGAAGAAGAAGCATGGACTCTTGTTAAAGCGGCTGATAAGCTTTCTGCACTTATAAAGTGCCTTGAAGAAAGACAAATGGGAAATACTGATTTTGCATCAGCTGAAAAATCTACACTTGAATCTATTGTCGCAATGAATATTCCAGAAGCAAATGTTTTTCTTGATGAATTTATTCCAGCTTATACATTAACTCTTGACGAACAAGCTTGACAATGCCCCAGTGGTGTTGTATAATAGAAACTGAAATTATAGGACAATATTAAGTGGGAAGATATTGAATTAACGGAGGTTTTCAATTGGATATTATCGTTTCTGCGTCGCTGCTTGCCTGCGACTTTTCAAACCTTGCGTTCGAGATAAAGCGTGCTGAGGACGCTGGTGTTGACTGGATTCATTATGATGTCATGGACGGAATGTTTGTGAGAAATATAAGTTTTGGCGAACCGCTTTTGAAAAGTGTGGGCAAAAGCATAACTGTTCCAGTAGACGTTCATCTCATGATTTGCGATCCTATCAGATATATTGATAACTACGCAGATCTTGGAGCTGACCTTATAACTTTTCATTATGAGGCGGCTGATGATCCGCAAGCTGTTATTGACAAAATACATTCGAGGGGGATCAAGGCAGGAATCTCCATTAAGCCTGCAACACCTGTAAGTGCGATCCAGCCATTTCTTAAGTCTGTTGATATGGTACTCGTTATGACAGTAAACCCAGGTTTTGGCGGTCAAAAGTTTATTCCTGACACTCTTGAAAAAATAAGCGAAGTGAGATATCTAATTGACCAGACGGAAAGGGATATCAGACTTCAGGTTGACGGTGGCGTAAATCTCGAAACTGCTGGTTTGCTTAAAGAGTCTGGTGCAGACACTTTAGTAACGGGAACATATGCGTTTAAGGCAAACGATATGCCAGAGGCTGTTAAGCTTCTAAGAGAAATAGTTTAGTTTTTCAAAAGGAGTACTGCTCAATAATGGGCTGTACTCCTTTATTTTGTTTATAATCACGTTGTCAGTAGCGCAGGTTTTCAGTAAAGCTTTTTTCGCAACTGTTGAGCGTGCGTATCCTATGGTGAAGATTAGAGCATAACCACTAGGAAGCTGATACAGACTGCTTTTTATAATCTTTTCGGAGTGTTTTTTGTATATTTCAGTAGCTTTTGATATTAGCTCGTTTGGATCGTAGCTGATTATGGCAAGTTCGGTGGTGTGATGACTGTCGTTTTTAGGTAGTATAAAATATATGTTTATTGTTTCTTCGCTTGTCAAAGCAACATCAACTTCAATATTTCCTTCGGATATTTTTATAAGTCCTGTCTCTTTGAGTATAAACATGAGTTCAGATAAAAAATCTTTGCTCCTTTTGTTGTTTTTCTCAAAATCTTCAAAGGATATATTCATTATCCGCATATCCTTTTCGTTGAGAATAACTTTTATTTCATACTCTGACAGCCTTTTTATCTCCAAAACAAACACCCCTTATGTATAATGTCAGTCTGTGCTGTATCATTATACTCATAAGGGGTGGTTTCTGTGAAAATTTGTTTATGAAAGCTGATCTGAAAGTTCTGCCCATTCGTCCATTTTCTGGTCAAGGGCGGTTTTGGCTTCTTCAAGCTCTTTGCATTTCTCGCTCATTTTGCTGTAGTCGGAAGCTATCTCAGGGTCAGATATGGCATTTTCAAGTTCAAATATCAGAACTTCTGTATCTTCGATCTCCTTTTCAAGTTCTCTTATGCGGTTGCGTTTTTGAGCGTCAGCGGCACGCTGTTCCTTACTGCGATATTGTCTTGCTTTGTTTTCTTTGTACGCTTTTTCCTCTTCAGCACGCTTTATCTCTGCTTCGCTCTGCATCTTGAGCTGACGGGCAGCGTTCACCGCTTCGCTGTATGCGTCAAAGTTGCCCTCGTATGAGTTCACCTCGTCATGCTTTATCTCTATTATCCTGCTTGCTACCTTGTTGAGTAGATATCTGTCATGAGATATAAGGATTATCGTTCCACCAAACTCTGCCAAAGCGTCCTCCAGCACTTCTTTTGTGCTTAGGTCAAGGTGGTTTGTAGGCTCGTCAAGCACAAGTACATTTCCACGATTGAGAGCCATTATGGCAAAGCAAAGCTTTGCCCTTTCGCCACCGCTGAGAACAGAAATAGGCTTGAACACATTCTCGCCTGTAAGCAGAACTGCACCTAGCACGCTTCTTGCCTGTTGTTCTGATAATCTTGGATAGCGATCCGTTATTTCTTCAAGCACTGTCTTATGAGGATCAAGTATAGCGTGTTCCTGTTCAAAATAGGATATCTTCACGTTTCCGCCCCAACTTATATTCCCACCCTCGTGTGGGATAATGCCTTGGATAAGTTTCAGTATGGAAGTTTTTCCGATACCGTTCGCACCGATTATAGCAACGTGCTCTCCACGGCGAACGTTCATTGTAAGTGACTTTATAAGCTCCTTTTTGTCAGCACCCTCGCCAACGACCAGCGGACAGTCAACAACTCGCACAATATCCTTTGTTGGCTCAATATCATATTCAAGCTTTATCTTTGGCGGCTTTGAGTACATAAGCGGTTTGTCGATTCGCTCGATACGGTCAAGCATATGCTGTCTTGACTTCGCCATTTTTGAGGTTGAAGCCCTGACGAGATTTTTCGCCACATAGTCCTCAAGCTTTGCTATCTCTTTTTGCTGTGCTTCATATTCTTTGAGCTGACGCTCTGATTTCATTTTCTTTTGCACAAGATAGGAGGAATAGTCCCCTCGATATGATGTGAGCCTGCCTTGTTCTATCTCACATATTCTCGTACAGACCTTGTTTAGAAAATATCTGTCGTGGGAAACTATGATTATTGCACCCTTGTAGCCTTTGAGATAGTCCTCTAACCACATGAGCGTTTCAAAATCAAGGTGGTTGGTAGGCTCGTCAAGTATAAGCAGATTAGGCTCTTCAAGAAGAAGCTTAGCCAGTGCAAGACGTGTTTTTTCACCGCCTGAAAGGGTAGAGATGACTCTGTCTGTAGGTGTTGAGCCAAAGCCCATGCCGTTAAGCACCTGCTTTATTTTTACATCTATCCTATATCCGTCCCGAGCCTCAAAGTATGAAGAAAGCTCGGCATATTCGTGGCTTATACTGTCAATATCTCCGCCATCTGCCATTTTCTTTTCAAGGACTTTCATTTTATCCAGTGTTTCAAGGAGGGGAGCGAAAGCGTTCTTCATTTCCTCACCTATGGTAAATTCAGAATTAAGTCCGCTGTTCTGCCTTAAAAAACCAATGGAAGCCTTTCCTGCGATATTCACAGAGCCCAGTCCTTCGGGGGTCTTGTCGTAGCCCTCACTGCCTGTAATGATATTAAGCAGGGTAGACTTTCCACATCCGTTTATGCCGATAAGTCCAACGGCTTCTCTGTCTTCAACTGTGAAATTTATATCCTTGAGCAGTGCCTGCCCATTGAAATATTTGTAAAGATGTTCAACATTCAATAACATTGTATATTTCTCCTGTAACAATTATCAGAACTAATTATACACTATTTTCTTCTTGATTTCAACCTTTTTTATTTTATTGCCACACTTATGCCATGCTTAATAAAAAAATATGAAAAAAGTGCGTAAAACTATGTACTTTTTGATCGAGATGTGGTATAATGAAAACAAGTCTATAATTTTAGTCTTGATAGGCTGATTATTTTATCCGAAAGGACGGGTGATGTTAGGGTTGGAGCAGAAGCTTTCTTTGTATGGTTTTAATAATCTAACCAAGACCCTTAGCTTTAACATATATGATGTATGTTATGCCAAAACTGAAAGAGAACAAAAGGAATATATTGCTTATATTGACGAGCAGTATAATTCAGAAAGACTTACGAAAATTCTTTGCGACGTTATTGAGATGATAGGCGCAAGGATACTTAATATATCAAAACAGGATTATGAGCCGCAGGGTGCGTCTGTGAACGTGCTTATTGCTGAAAAAGCCCTCGATGAGGACAGTATCGACCCTTCGTGCAATCAAGGAAAAATAGGCGGCGATGTGCCTGAAATGATACACGCTCACCTTGACAAGAGCCATGTTACCGTTCACACATTTCCTGAATATCACCCAGACAATGCTATTTCCACATTCAGAGTGGATATAGATGTTTCTACTTGCGGAACTATTTCTCCGCTAAATGCACTGAATTATCTTATCAGCAGCTTTGACTCTGATATTATCACTATTGACTACCGAGTAAGAGGCTTTACGCGAGATGTTTTGGGAAAAAAGTTTTTTATTGATCACAAGATAACTTCGATTCAGGATTATATAGATAAAAATACGCTGACTAAATATGATGCAATAGATGTCAACGTTTACCAGTCGAATATTTTCCATACCAAGCTTCTCATTAAGGATATCGACTTGCAGAATTATCTTTTCAAGCAGGACGTATATGAGCTTACGCCGAAGCAAAGGCTTGACATAACAGATAGTCTGCGCCGTGAGATGATTGAGATATACAGCGGCATGAACATATACTGATAAGGTAGTGATAGATTTGAACTTAACACAGAATAACGCACCTGTGTATGAGGCTTTAAAAAAACATATGAGGAACAGAGTGGTGCGTCTTGACGTACCTGGTCACAAGGGCGGAAGAATGAATAAAGAGCTTCGTGACTTTTTGGGCGTGGATTGTCTGAAGTGCGATGTGAACTCCATGAAGCCACTTGACAACCTTTGTCACCCTGTTTCTGTGATAAAAGATGCTGAAATGCTTGCCGCTGAGGCTTTTGGTGCAAAGCACGCATTCTTTATTGTAAACGGCACAACTGCCGCAGTTCAGACGATGATATTTACAAGCTGTAAGGCAGGAGATAAGATAATAATGCCGAGAAACGTTCACAGAAGTGCTATCAATGCACTTGTTGTGTGCGGTGCTATACCTGTTTATGTAAACCCAGGCACAAACAAACAGCTTGGAATACCTCTTGGAATGTCCGTTAAGGACGTTGAAAAAGCTATCAAGGAAAATCCTGATGCAAAGGCTGTTTTGGTGAATAACCCAACTTATTACGGAATTTGCTCTGATATAAAAAGTATCGTCAAGCTTGCCCATGAGCATGGTATGTTGGTGCTTGCGGACGAAGCACATGGCACTCACCTTTATTTTGGTGAGGGTCTGCCTTGCTCTGCAATGGCGGCAGGAGCAGATATGGCGGCAGTATCAATACACAAAACAGGAGGAAGCCTAACACAGTCATCACTCCTTCTTTGTGCAGACACTGTTTCAGAGGGTTATGTAAGACAGATAATTAACCTCACTCAGACCACAAGCGGCTCTTATCTGCTTATGGTATCACTTGACCTTGCAAGAAAAAATCTTGCGCTCAACGGCAAGGAGCTTTTTAAAAAGGCAGTTGACTATGCCGATTATGCAAGGGAAGAGATAAATAAGATAGGTGGCTATTATGCTTTCGGTCGGGAGCTTGAAAATGGTGATGATATCTTCGCATTTGACAGCACAAAGCTTTCCGTTCACACAAGAGCCATGGGATTGGCAGGTGTTGAGGTCTATGACATTCTACGTGACGATTACGACATTCAGATAGAGTTCGGTGATATCGGAAATATACTTGCTATAGTTTCCGCAGGAGATAGAGAGCTTGAGATAGAGCGTTTTATATCCGCACTTTCCGAAATTAAAAGGCTTTATTCAAAAGACCCGTCAGGAATGTTTGACCACGAATATATCAATCCTATCGTTGAGATACCGCCGCAGCAAGCTTTCTACAGCGAGAAAAAATCAGTGCCTATAGAAGAAAGCAACGGTATGATATGCGGAGAGTTTGTTATGTGCTATCCGCCGGGAATACCTATCCTTGCCCCTGGTGAGAAGATAACTTCCGACATACTTAATTATATCGCATACTGTAAAGAAAAGGGCTGTTTCCTTACAGGTACGGAGGATCTTGAGATAAACAACATAAACGTAGTGGTAAATTCATAGAGAGGAGATACATTTTATGGATCTTTGGTTTACTGAGAAACATACGGACGATGTTAATTTCACCATTCGTGTAAAAAAACAGCTTTATTCTAAAAAAAGCTATTATCAGGAAATAGACGTTTTTGACACATATGAGTTCGGCAGGGTATTAGTGCTTGACGGCTTTATAATGCTTACCGAAAAGGACGAGTTCATCTATCATGAAATGGTAACGGCAGTCCCTATGGCGGTCAATCCTGAGATAAAAAAGGTGCTTGTTATTGGTGCGGGGGACGGTGGAACTATCCGCGAGCTTTGCAGATATAACACTATTGAAAAGATAGATATGGTGGAGATAGATGAGCAGGTAGTAAATGTGTGCAAGGAGTATCTTCCACAGACAGCCTGTGCATTTGACGACCCTAGACTTACCCTCTATATTGAGGACGGTCTGAAATTCGTTCGCCGCAAGGAAAATGAATATGACCTTATTATAGTTGACTCCACCGACCCGTTTGGACCTGGAGAGGGACTTTTTACAAAAGAATTTTACGGCAACTGCTCAAAGGCGCTCACAGATCAGGGAATATTGATAAACCAACATGAAAGCACTTATTATGATTCCTATGTGGATATGGTAAAGCGCACACACAGAAGAATAGGCAGTGCGTTCCCGGTTTCAATGGTCTATCAGACACATATACCTACCTATCCGTCGGGTCATTGGCTTTTCGGCTTTGCTTCTAAAAATCTTCACCCTATATATGACCTTAAGGCTGATGAGTGGAAAAAATTCGGCATAAAGACAAGATATTATAACACAGAGCTTCACAAGGGCTGTTTCGCACTGCCGAATTACGTCCTTGATGTACTTGAGGACTGTGACTAAAGGAGAAAAGTATGGAAAAAAATGTTCATACCTTTATAGGCTGTGATTGTGAATATGATGATTCAAAGATAGTCCTTTTCGGCGCACCATATGACAGCACAACTTCGTTCAGGCCGGGTACAAGATTTGCAAGCTCTGCAATGCGCAATGAGAGCTTCGGCATTGAGACTTATTCACCGTATCAGGATAAGGATCTCCTTGATGTGAATGTGTTCGACAGCGGCGACCTTGAACTGCCATTTGGCAATCCTGAGGGCGCACTGAGGGATATCCAAAGCCGTACATCAGAAATACTTGATGACGGCAAAGTGCCTTGCATGATAGGCGGCGAACACCTTGTCACTCTCGGTGCAGTTAGAGCTGTGGCAGAGAAATATCCAGATCTGCATATCGTTCACTTTGACGCTCATGCCGATCTGAGGGACGATTACCTTGGAGTGAAAGAGTCACACGCCTGTGTGCTTCATAGATGCTGGGATATTGTGGGCGACGGAAAGATATATCAATTTGGCATCAGAAGCGGTGACAGGGACGAGTTCAAGTTTGCGAAAGAGCATACTTTCATGGAAAAGTTCGGCTTTTTCAGACTTGACAGCATAGTGAAAAAACTTCAGGGCAAACCTGTTTACTTTACCCTTGACCTTGACGTGCTCGACCCTTCAGAGTTTCCGGGAACGGGTACTCCTGAGGCAGGGGGAGTTACTTTCAAGGAGCTTATGTTTGCAGTGGAGGAAGTCGCAAAGCTCAATATCGTGGGCTTTGATGTGAATGAGCTGTCCCCTGTATACGATCAGACAGGACGTTCAACGGCACTTGCCTGCAAGCTGCTGAGAGAGATACTTTTGTATTTTTATAAGTAAATAAGTATAATTGATAAAATAGAAAGGAATGATCTAATATGTCAAGAGCATTGATAATCGGTGCAGGCGGAGTTGCAGGTGTAGTTATACACAAGTGTTGTCAGAACAGCGAGGTATTTACTGATATCTGTATCGCCAGCAGAACAAAGTCAAAGTGCGATAAATTCAAGGAGGAACTTCAGGATAAGACAAAGACAAATATCACAACTGCACAGGTGAACGCAGACAACGTGCCTGAGCTTGTTGCTCTTATGAAAGAATATAAGCCTGATATTTGTATCAACGTGGCTCTGCCTTATCAGGATCTCCATATCATGGACGCTTGTCTTGAGTGTAAAGTAGACTATGTTGACACAGCAAACTATGAGCCAGAGGACACTGCAAAGTTTGAATACAAGTGGCAGTGGGCTTACAGAGAGAGATTTGAAAAGGCTGGTATCACAGCGCTTCTCGGATCTGGCTTTGACCCAGGTGTAACAGGTGTTTTCTGTGCATATGCTCAGAAGCATTATTTTGATGAAATAAACTATATAGATATCCTCGACTGCAATGGAGGCGATCATGGCTATCCATTCGCAACGAACTTCAATCCTGAGATAAACATAAGAGAAGTTTCTGCAAAGGGTTCTTATATTCAGGACGGCAAGTGGGTAGAAACTGAGCCAATGGAGATAAAGAGAGTTTATAACTTCGATCAGGTTGGCGAAAAGGATATGTATCTTCTTCACCACGAGGAGCTTGAATCACTGGCTCTCAACATCAAGGGTATCAAGAGGATTCGTTTCTTTATGACATTTGGTCAAAGCTATCTTACACACCTTAAGTGCCTTGAGGACGTGGGTATGACTTCTATCGAGCCTATCGACTTTGAGGGCAAGAAGATAGTACCGCTACAGTTCCTTAAAGCAGTTCTTCCTGATCCAGCTTCACTCGGTCCAAGAACAAAGGGTAAGACAAATATCGGTTGTATCTTCCAGGGCAAAAAGGACGGCAAGGACAAGACATATTACGTTTACAACGTATGCGATCATCAGGAGTGCTATAAGGAAGTCGGTTCACAGGCTATCTCCTACACAACAGGCGTGCCTGCAATGATAGGCGCAATGATGATACTCACAGGCAAGTGGAAAAAGCCGGGCGTACACAATATAGAGGAGTTTGATCCGGATCCATTCATGGACGCACTTAACAAGTGGGGTCTGCCTTGGACAGAGAACTTTGATCCTGTTCTTGTTGACTAATAGGAGAACAAAAAAATGAAGATCGAAGAAGCTTTTGCGAGATATCTCGGACAAGAGGTTCTTGTTTATACAGTTTCGCAGGGAGGTTCGCTTTCATCAGTTATAGACTGCACACTTGAAGAGATAGGCGATGGCTGGGTAAGAGTTACTCAGGGTGATGATAGAAACGAAAGTATCGTGAATACAGCCAATATCATCAGGATAAGAGAGTATCCACGAAACAAAAACGGCAAAAAGAAAATGGTTTTTGATTAAAGGTGACGAAAAGTGAAAACCAAAACAAAAAAAATGATAGCACCAGTTGTGATAGTTGCTTTGATATCTATTTATTATATAGCTATTGGCGTTATTTTTGCATATATGAATGGTGTTCCTATGCTTGCAAAGATAATTGCTCTGGTAGTTCCTGCCTTGCTGTCAGGCGTTGCGATAACGGTGCTTATTCAGCGTATAAAAGAAATAAAGAAGGGCGAAGATGATGATCTTAGTAAATACTGATTATATTTCTGGCAAAAAGCTTGAAATGCTTGGGCTTGTCAAAGGCTCAACTATCCAGACCAAAAATGTCGGAAAGGATATCATGCAGAGCTTTAAAAATCTTGTTGGCGGAGAACTTACTGCCTATAATGAGATGATGAATGATGCAAGAGCTCTTGCCACGAAGAGAATGGTGGTTGAAGCTGAACAATTGGGTGCTGATGCAGTAGTTAATATAAGATATGCTTCATCTGCTATTGCGGCAGGCGCGGCTGAGGTGATTGCATACGGAACAGCAGTAAAATTTATGGGGGACGAGTAAATGATATTGATGATAGACGATGTTAAAATGGTAAATGCTGATATGTTTTACCCATATGTCAGCAAGGCGCTTGCTCATGATATGGATTCTATAGCTAACGGCGACAAGCTTTATGAGAAGCTATGTGAAGTCGAAGAGCCATTGGAAATAATGATACATGACTTTGACGATATTCCTGAGGAGAGTCTTGAATTTGCCAAGGGTGTTCTTAGTGTTTTTATGGACGCAAGAATGAAAAACAAAAATATTACAGTAAACTTTATCAACGATGGTTCATATAGATGAGCTGTGGAGGAAAAGAATGTTTGATATTTCTAAGGTGAAAACCCCTTGTTATGTTGTTGACGAAGCAAAGCTTCTAAAAAATCTGACTATCTTGAATAATGTCATGGAGAAAACGGGTTGTAAAATACTTTTGGCACAGAAAGCTTTTTCCATGTATAGCACATATCCTATGATATCACAGCACTTGAAAGGCACTACCGCCAGCGGTCTTTATGAGGCAAAGCTTGGCAGGGAAGAGTTTGACGGAGAAGTTCATGTTTATTCTCCTGCATACACAGAAAAGGACATGAATGAGCTTGTTCAGATATGCGACCATATCGTGTTCAACTCACCAAAACAGTGGCAGAAATTCAAGGGCATTGTTGAAAAAAGCGGCAGGAAGATATCCTGCGGAATAAGGTGCAATCCTGAGTATTCGGAGATCAAAACTGATATCTACAATCCATGCTTCAAAAATTCAAGGCTCGGAACAACTTTAGATAATTTTGATGACAGTCTTATCGATGGCATAGATGGTCTGCATTTTCATACTATGTGTGAGCAAGGCTCTGATGTGCTAAAAAGAACGATACCACATATTGAGGAGAAGTTCGGCAAGTATCTTTACAATATGAAATGGATAAATCTTGGTGGTGGACATCACATAACCCGTGATGACTATGACCTAGATACCCTTATCGAGTGTGTGAATTATCTTCATGACAAATATGGTGTTCAGGTCTATCTTGAACCGGGCGAGGCTGTTGCACTCAATGCAGGATATCTTGTTTCAGAGGTGATAGACACGGCTAAAAACGGCATGGATCTTGCTATCCTTGATGCCTCAGCAGCCTGTCATATGCCTGACGTTCTGGAAATGCCTTACCGACCGAATATCATCGGTTCAGGGCAGGCAGACGAAAAGGCTTACACCTATCGCCTTGGCGGTCCGACCTGTCTTGCAGGTGATATAATCGGGGATTATTCCTTTGATAAGCCGCTTAAAGAGGGTGACAGGCTTGTTTTCTGTGATATGGCTATATATTCCATGTGTAAAAACAACACTTTCAACGGAATGCCTTTGCCGTCAATATATCTTCAAAAGCTTGACGGCGAGTTGGAGCTTATAAAAGAGTTCGGCTATGATGATTTTAAAATGAGATTATAAGAAAAAGCGGTCTGATTTTTGGTCAGATCGCTTTGTTTATGTTTTATTTATGCAAGGCAGTGTTTTTCGATTTCTTTCATAACGCTGTTGTCATTGTTTGAGCCTGTCATGAAATTTGCTACCTTTTTAATAGACTCATGAGCATTTGACATTGCAAAGCTGTAGTAAGAATTGTTGAGCATATCAACATCGTTAAGATAATCGCCGAAAGCCATGGTTTCTTCATATCGTACTCCAATGCGGTTTTCTATGGTTCGCAGTGCAGTGCCTTTTGTTACGCCCTTATTCATTATATCCGTCCAGTATTTACCTGAAAGCTGCACGTTGAAATTTTCGCCGAAGCGTTCTTCAAGCTTGCAGTAGCCGTCATTTTCAATGCCGCTTTCTTCAAAAACGGCTATCTTGAAAATATCATCGTCGACAAGGGTGAGATCCTCCATCTTTACTTGATTTACATAGTATGAAGCTATTTCTTGGTGCTGACTATCATTTCTTGAGTTATGCCATGTGCCATTTTTTCCGCAAAGAAGGACTGTAAGTCCTAATTTGTCGCAAAATCTAACTGCTTCTTTAACGGTATCCTTTGGCAACACTGAAACCGAAAGAAGTTTTCCTTTATCAACAACATATGCACCATTGTCGCAAATAAATGTCATGTCGTCAAGATATTCAGAAAACTGTTTTTTTAGCGTGCAGTAGCTTCTGCCACTTGAAATAACAAATCTGATATTTTTATTAAACAGCCGTTTTACTATGTTGTCAAAATTTTTGGGAAGCTGCTTGTTATCGTCAAGCAAAGTGCCGTCCATGTCAGTTGCAATAAGTTTTATCATTGTTTTCCTCCGTGATCATTGTTATGCTCAGACATTCATATTATAATGTATTTCTATACTATTTTCAATTATTTTTGATTTTTGACAAAAAACTTTGTCGATTTTAATATATTTATTCCATATAAACAAAAGCACATTGAGATTATTGTACAGTTAAATTATTTGAACATACATAAAATGTAAATTGTTTTACACGATTATTACAAAAGTGAAAAATAGCTGAAATTTCAGCTTAATTTGTTGACATTAAGGTTCAATGGGAGTAAAATATACTTTGTTCAAGGAATATTGCCTTTAAATTAGTTGGCTTGTTTGAGGAAAGTTTTGTGTATTTCACTGAAAAGGTTTTAATATGCTTGACTTTTATCAGAAAAAATTATACAATATTCTTTGCGACTGAATAAAGTAAATTGAAAAGGAGATATAAATGAATAAGGTCATAACAAAGATCCGCAGTGGAATAGGCGGATACCTGAAGGATAACATCTTGTTTCTAACATTTGTATTTGCATCTGTTCTGAATGGATTTCTTCTTAGAGCATTTACTGTTAAGTTTAATTACAGCCAGATAAAACCGCTCATGGCTGATATGGCAGTTATACTGTTGCTTGCTCTAATTTCATATGTGTTTAAAAAGCCAAGAAAGCAATTTGTATATTTGCTTGTACTCACCATAATTTTTTCTATTCTTTGTACGGCAAATTCTATATACTATACAAATTATAAGTCGTTTATCTCAGTATCGCTTATTTCAACGGCTTCACAGCTCGGCGGAGTAATGGACGCTGTTACTGAGAACATCATGGAACCAAAGGATCTTATTTTCCTGTGGGATATCCCTGTGATCATAGTTGTGTACATACTTCTTAAAAGACGTACAAGAGATTATATCACCGAGGTCAAGGAAAAGAGAAAGCGCCGTGAATATGCTCTTGGAACATTTTGTGTTTCCATAGGTCTTGCAGGAATATTTTGTTCAACACTTACCGGCACTGATTATTCAAGACTTGCTAAGCAGTGGAACAGAGAATATGTTCTTGGCACTTTTGGTCTTTACACATATCAGTTCAGCGATGTTATTTCCTGCACTCATGCGAAAATAAATATGATGTTTGGTTACGAGGAAAGCGAGGAGGTTTTCAATAAGTTCTATGACGATAAGTCAAAGACTGAAGAAACTTCTGAAAAGAGTAACAAGTACACGAATATTTTCAAGGATAAGAACATTATAGTTATCCACGCTGAAAGTTTTCAGCAATTCTGTATGGATACATATATAAACGGAGAAGAGCTTACACCTAATATGAACAAGCTTGCGAGAGAGGGTCTTTATTTTTCAAATTTCTACGCTCAAGAGAGTGTGGGAACAAGCTCAGATAGCGAGTTTACCTTTGCTTCTTCACTTATGCCAGCTTCAAGCGGTACAGTTGCTATCAACTATTGGGACAGAGATTACACAACTACCCAGAAAATGCTTAAGAAGAAGGGCTATTATACTTTCAGTATGCACGGCAACAACGGCTCTTACTGGAACAGACTTAATCTACATCATTCCCTTGGTTATGATGATTTCTTTAACTATAACAAAGATTTTAACATTGATGAAACTATTGGTCTTGGTCTGTCAGACAAATCGTTCTTCAGACAGGCAGTGCCAAAGATCGAGAAGATAAACAAGGAGCATGATAAGTGGTATGGTGCGTTCCTTATGCTCACAAACCATACGCCGTTTACTGACATTGAGCGTGTGAGCGACTATGAGGTAGATTTCAAGTATAAGATGTTCAACGAAGAGGATGGAATGTATGAGGAAAAATCTGCACCGTTCCTTGAGGGTACAAAGCTTGGATCTTATTTTAAGTCTGTTCACTATGCAGATCAGGCTATTGGTCAGTTCATGACAGAACTTGACAATGCAGGACTTCTTGATAACACTGTTGTTGTTATTTATGGTGACCATGACGCAAAAATAAAGGCAGAGGAGTATGACCGATATTTCAACTATAATCCATTTACTGATTCTGTTCTTACTGAGGATGACGAGGGCTATGTTCCTGTTGACGATTTCTACTACAATCTTAACAGAAAAGTGCCGTTCATAATATGGTCGAAAGACGGCGGATATGAGCCTACAGAGGTCAAGCAGATAATGGGTATGTATGACGTTCAGCCAACACTTGGAAATATGTTTGGCTTCTCAAATGTCTATGCACTTGGTCATGATATCTTTTCTGTTGCTGATAACGAGGAAAATGTTGTTATCTTCCCAAACGGCAATTTTGTAACAGATACTGTTTACTATGATAGCCAGAAAAACACATATTTTGATCTTACGGATTACAAAAATGTGGCAACGGCGGTGTCATGCAATCAAGTATATAAAGATGATCCTAACCCAGTGTATATGGACGACGATCAGGGTCTGTTCAAGACCACTGTGAATGAAACGTACTGTCAGGATTCTTGTAACGCACGAATAAACGATGGTGTTGTGGACGAGGATTATATCAGTAACTATTCAAATTATGCCGAGGAGCGAATTAACATCTCCAATGCTATAATCTACTATGATATGATATATAAGACCGACCACGGTTTCAGCAACAACAATATGAACAGTGACAATTCATCGTCAGGTGCTAATTCTGTTTTTGCACCGCCTGAGAATAAGAGAACATTTGGCAGACACGCTGCATAATAAAAATCGGAGCAGAGTATGACACTCGGCTCCGGTTTTTTTGTATCTTAAAAAGCATAAAAAAAAGACTAGCGAAGCTAGTCGATTTTTTGGAATATTCAAGCATTAAGCTCTTTCTACCTTACCTGAACGCAGGCATCTTGAGCAAGCGTAAATGTGACAAGGAGTGCCGTTTACAACAGCTTTAACTCTCTTTACATTTGGCTTCCAAGTTCTGTTTGTTCTTCTGTGTGAGTGTGATACCTTGATACCAAAAGTAACGCCCTTACCGCAGATTTCGCATTTTGCCATTACGCTGCACCTCCTTTACCCTTAAAAATGCAATACTATTATTCACAATATTAAATATTATAGCATAACTGAAAAGAAATTGCAAGAGCTTTTTGAGATTTTTTTTGAAATTTCCGTAAAATCGCATATATTTATCGTTTTCGATTAAAAATAAAGACAAAATGCCTTGAAATTTCATTGAAAATAGTGTATAATTACACTTGTGGTTTGTGTAATTTTGTTTTGAAATGACAGGAGGTCATGAAAATATGGATCCGCAGAAAATTCTTGATTACGGTGCAAAGCTCATCGTAATTTTCATGTGTATACCTATCCATGAGTACGCTCACGCATGGGCGGCAACAAAGCTTGGGGATGATACCCCACGTTATCAGGGTAGACTTTCCCTTAACCCTCTTGCACATCTTGACCCTATTGGTGCATTGTGCATATTCTTCATAGGTTTTGGTTGGGGTAAACCTGTTCAGGTAAACCCTATCAGGTTTAAGAATTACAGGAAGGGCATGGCACTCACGGCAGCCGCAGGTCCTATCTCAAATATCATAATGGGACTTATCGGAATAGTTCTTTATAAGCTTTTCTATGTGCTTTATATAGTGCATTATTCTATAGCTTTTTACTATGTGTCGCTTGTATTATATTACTTTACAGCTATAAACGTGGGACTTGCAGTGTTCAACCTTATACCTATCCCGCCGCTTGACGGTCAGAAGATACTTTCTTACTTTACAAGCAGTAAGGTAGATCGCTTTATGGCACAGTATCAGAACTATATCGCTATTGCATTTATGATACTTGTTGTAACAGGCGTTCTTGATACGCCTATAGGTTGGTTACAAAATGGTATGTTCTGGATAATGGATAAGCTTACGTTCTGGGTTGACCCTATACTAAAAGCGATATTTTTGAAATAAAACTGTTCATGAAAGGAAAAACGTAAATGAGTGCTGCTCAGTTCAAGCTGGATATGTTTGAAGGACCGCTTGACTTGCTTCTTCACCTTATCAGCAAGCACAAACTGAATATTTACGATATTGAGATATCTTTGCTCCTTGAACAGTATATGGACTATATCAATGATCTTGACCACGAGGATTATGAGGATGCCGCTGATTTTCTTGAAATGGCGGCACGCCTTATATACATAAAGACCTGTTCGCTTCTGCCTCATGACGAGGAGTCAAAAGAGCTTAAAAAAGAGCTTGAAGGCAGGATCATCGAGTATTCTCTGTGCAAACAGGCTGCACAGACTCTCCGTGAAGTTTACGTTGGTGACCTTGTTTTTATAAGGACAGCGATAAAGCTTCCTGTAAACAAGACCTATACCCGTGAGCATGACCCTCAGTGCCTTTATGACGCTTATATGGGCATATCAAAGAAAGCCCGTGAGAGCGTTCCGCTGAAAGCGAAGATGTTTGAGCCGATAGTTTCACATAAGATAGTATCGGTCACATCGAAGATAATCCATGTCCTTAAAAGACTTTATAAGCATGGTGAATGCGATATGGGCGACCTTTATGACGGCATGACGGAGAAAAGTGAGAAAGTCGCTACTTTTCTTGCTATATTGGAGCTTACAAAGTCTGGCAGGATATTTCTCAATGACGATAACTCAAAGATTTTTTTCAACAAGGCTTCAAAGAACAAAAAAGTCGAGTCCGACTTCGATAAGCCTGTTGTTATCGAAAGCGAAACGACAGAAGCTGTCCCCGAGCCTGAGCCTATAGAAAATATACTTGACGATGAGCCTGCAGATGAGATAGAAGAAGTTGCTGATGTTGACGCAGAGCGTGAAGAAGCTTCTCAGTCAAAGCGGTATATATCTGCAAAATCCGAGCGCATATCAGGTGAAGTTATTGCGGCGTATGCTCCTGTGAAATCAGCTGAGGAGGTCATGGCTGAAATGGAGCAGATATCTGAAAAGATAGACAGTGTTGTTTTATATACCGAGCCTGTTATGGCAAAGCCTGAGCCCGAACAGCCTGATGAAGCCACTATGGAGGAGATAAGGCTGATCGAACAGCTTGCGGATATTACCCCTGATACTGTATTCAAGCCGAACTATTGGGCAAAAAGAAGATATTATTGGGGATATTCACCTGTGGGCGATGACGGAGACAATAATTTCTGGTGCTACGGATAAAATAAGAAAAGGGATAATCTATGGAACATTCAAATATACAGGCAGCCGTCGAGGCTGTGCTTTTTGCAAGCGGAGAGCCTGTGGAGAGCGAGAAGCTATGCGAGGCAGTTGGTATCGTCAAAGATCAGCTTGAGGAAGCTCTTGGCTCTTTGGCAGATAAATACAGCAAGGCTGAAAGCGGAATTACGCTTCTGAGCCTTAATGGGTCATATCAGCTTGCCACAAAAGAAGAGCTTGCGACATTCATAAAGGCGGCTTTGGAGATAAAGAAAAACTCTGTTCTTAGCCCTGCGGCAATGGAGACGCTGACAATAGTCGCATACAATCAGCCTGTAACAAAGGGCTTTGTCGAACACGTCAGGGGAGTTGACTCCTCGGGAGTTGTAAATTCTCTCGTAGATAAGGGTTTGCTTGCAGAAGCGGGAAGACTTGACCTGCCTGGCAGGCCTATTGCATACAAGACGACGGACAATTTTCTCCGTTGTTTCAGGCTGTCAAGCCTGGACGATCTGCCGCCTATCCCTGATAAGCAGGAGCAGATAACCATTGACGAGATAACAAAAGAGAATGATACGGAAGAATAAAGTATGACCATGAGGGGAGATGATAACGATAATTGTTTTATGGATACTGCTTGGTATTATAGCGGTTATTGTTATCCTGCTGCATTTTTCCATTACGGCACAGATAGATCTGAATAAAAAAGGCTTTGATCTTAAAGTACGGTATATGTTTTTTGACATTTATCCACGAAAGCCTAAGAAGAAAAAACAGAAAAGATCAAAAAAAGCTGAACTGCCTGAGGATAGTTTTGATGATTTTGAGGAGTTTGAGGACAATATTGAAGAAAGCTTACCTGTCCCACAGACTGATGATACGACAGATAAAACAGGAGAAGTGTCCGAGCAAATTGTTGAAGCTAAGCCTGAAAAAATAGAAAATAATGAAGCAGATGAAAATGTCAGCGTGACTGAGGTAGAGGATAAGCAGGAAGATATCGCTGATATTGATACTGATACCAATGTTGAAGCTGGTGCAGAGGACAAACCCGAGGAAATAACTGTGAAGCAGGAGAAAAAGGGCTTTGTCGGAAAGCTTTTTCATAAAAAGGATAAGGGTGAAAAGAAGCCGGTTTCCAAATCTAAAGAAAAGAAAAAAAGCAAGTTCTATGAGCTGAAAGCGCAGTATAAAAAGGTGAAGCCTTATATTCCCATGGGCTGGAAATATTTCAAAAAGCTTCTGAAAGCTATACGCTTTACAGACACAAGGATAGTTCTTGACGTTGGAAAAGAGGACGCTTACGAAGCGGCTATGCTATACGGCAAGGTGCAGGCAGGGCTTTTCAATACTATTGCAATACTTGCGGGTGTTTTTACAGTAAAGCTTAAAAAAGCTGATGTGAACTGCATTTTTGATGAAAAAAAGTTCGGATATGACGTTCATACCTTAGTCAGGGTAAGACCAAGCACTTTGATAGCAATAGGGTTTTGCACGGGCGTTAATTTTCTTAAAATATATCTTTCAGGCAGACGTAAGAAAAAGCGTGCTGCCAAGCGTCGCAGTAAAGAGCTTGCGGCTAAAAAGAATGAAGTTAAAGCAACAAATTGAAATACGAAAGGTTGAGAAAAATGAGCGAAAGTACAAAGATCGAGGGACTTGTTAAAACTGCAATGGACAAGGTCCGTGAAATGGCAGACTGCGAGACTGTTGTGGGCAAGCCTATCGTTACCGCAGATGGTACTACTATAATCCCAGTTTCAAAGATATCAGTGGGCTTTGCGTCGGGTGGCTCTGACTTGCCAACAAAAAGCACAAAGGAAACGTTCGGCGGTGGCTCAGGCGGAGGAGTAACTATCCAGCCTATCGCTTTTATCGCTGTTTACAAGGGCGAAGCAAAGCTTTTACAGCTTTCGATGAATGCGACAAAGGAAAACGCTATCATAAATATGGTACCTGAGGTGATAGATAAGATAACAGATTTTCTTGGCAAAAAGTCTGACGACGAGGACGAAGACGAGGAATAATTTTACTGAATTTTAAAAGCACAAGTGAGCAAACTAATCCTTGAAATTGATTTTAAGGGTGTGGTTTGTTTGAAATGCGTGACGGTATTTATTTGTACGGTCATGATGATGTGCTTTTGCTGTATGAATGTCAGTGCTGACGATCTCAGTGAGATATCCGCGAAGAGTGCTATAGTTATAGACGGTGAAACAGGTGATGTGCTGTTCGAGAAAAACGCCTATGAAAGGCGTCCGATGGCAAGCACTACCAAAATAATGTCTGTGCTTCTTGTGCTTGAAAGTGGTGAAGATCTTGACAAGCAGTTCGTGGTAGACAGCGAAGCTATAAAGGTCGAAGGCTCGTCCATGGGTCTTCAAGATGGTGACAAAGTCACTCTACGCGATCTATGCTGTGGCATGCTTCTTCCAAGCGGAAATGACGCTGCAAATGCTGCTGCGGTAAGAGTGGCAGGAAGTATCGGCAAGTTCGTTCAGCTTATGAACAAAAAGGCTGAACAATTGGAGCTTAATGATACTCATTTTGTAACGCCGTCAGGGCTTGATGATGATACAGATGAGCATTATTCCACTGCAGCGGATATGGCAAAGCTTGCAGCGGAAGCAATGAAAAATGAAGATTTTAGGGCTATATGCCACCTTGAAAAGGTTGAGTTGTGCTATGGAAACCCACCGTATGACCGCTGGCTAATTAACTCAAACAAGCTTTTAAAAAGCTGTGAAGGTATTGTGGGCGTAAAAACGGGGTTTACGGACAAGGCGAGGAGATGTCTTGTTTCAGCCTGTGACAGAAAGAATAAAGAGCTTATATGCGTTACCTTGAATGCTCCTGATGATTGGAATGATCACTCAAAGCTCTATGATTATTGCTTTGATTTTGTATCTAAACAGAAGCTTCCACTGGATAAAAGTAGTTTTGATGTTGCAGTTGTTGGCGGAGTGAGCGACAGTGTGAAATGTAAGGTAGGGCATGCAAGTGCGGTGCTTTTGAACGGCAGGGCTTACAAAGTCAAGACAAAGATATATCTGCCAAGGTTTGTTTATGCGCCTGTGAAAAGTGGAGATAAAATAGGGCTGGCATTGTTTTACTACAATGATGTGGAAATAGCCCGAACGGATATCACGGCGGTGGAAGATTCGATGCTTGCAGAGCC
Source organism: Ruminococcus sp. RTP21198st1_G1_RTP21198_201120 (assembly GCF_040924265.1). Classification (NCBI taxonomy): domain Bacteria; kingdom Bacillati; phylum Bacillota; class Clostridia; order Eubacteriales; family Oscillospiraceae; genus Ruminococcus; species Ruminococcus sp. RTP21198st1_G1_RTP21198_201120. The sequence goes on along the minus strand of NZ_JBCOMH010000002.1, from coordinate 37,774 downwards.
TGAAAAGCCAGATATATTCCACTATTATCTAGATAAGCTGAAAAAATTGTTTGCATAACGGCTCAATGTGAGCCGTACATAAATAAGGAGAAAATATGGAAAAGATTCGTATACAGAAAATAATGTCTGACAGTGGTGTTTGTTCAAGAAGAAAGGCAGAGGAGTATATCTCAGAGGGAAGGGTAAAGGTCAATGGCAGACCTTGCAAGCTTGGCGACAAGGCTTTGGCAGGCAAGGATATAATCACCCTTGATGGGGAAAAAATATATGTTGCCAAGAAAAGACAGCTTTATTATATCATGCTCCACAAGCCAAGAGGATATGTTACCACAATGAGCGATGAGCTTGATAGAAAGTGTGTAACCGAGCTTCTAACAAAAGTGCCTGAAAGAGTTTATCCTATCGGCAGACTTGACAAGAACTCAGAGGGACTGTTGCTTTTCACAAATGACGGAAATTTTGCCAATGATATCATGCACCCTTCAAGGCATATCGCTAAGACTTATCGTGTTACAGTAAGACCTGACATAAACGATGAGCAACTCATAAAGCTTGCTTCAGGAGTTGAAATAGACGGCAAAATGACGCAGGAGTGTTCAGTTGTTGTGCTCGACAAACAGCCTGGCAGGGTTGTGCTTCAAATGACTATCCATGAGGGCAGGAACCGTCAGATAAGAAAAATGTGCGAAGCTGTGGGACTTGAAGTCGCAAGACTAAAGCGCACTGCCATCGGTCCGATTAAACTTGGTATGCTAAAACCAGGTGAGTATAGAGAGCTTAAACCTGACGAGCTAAGGGCTTTAAGGAATGCTATCACCAAAAAATAACGCTTATCGGGGGTCTCTTTTTGTCAGGAGGCCCTTTGTTATTGTGCAAAATGCTTAATAATATGCGTGTATCGATATTGATTATGCTACTAAACGTAAAATATGCGGAAATAGGTCAATTTACTCTTGTAAATTTGGCGAAAAAATAGTATAATATTAAGTGTATAAATATGATAAAATCCAGTAGTTTTGCGTTATTTTATCACAAAAATTATTTGAATGGAGGAAACTGTATGTCTGATTCAATTTCTACTCTTGCTGAGCTTAAAGCTGCGTCGCAGACTCCTACTGCTGCAAGAAACAGGCTGACATATTTGTTTGACGAAGGAAAATTTACAGAGCTTGACGCTTATGCTGCTGCGGGTGACTCCCTTGCTGGAGTTATTACTGCTTTTGGCTATGTTGAGGGTAATCCTGTATATGCTTTTTCTCAGGACGTGACTGTTAAGGACGGTGCTTTGACAGAGGCACAGGCAAAGAAGATAGCAAAGGTTTATGACCTTGCTGCTAAGACAGGTGTTCCTGTTGTCGGAATATTCGATTCTTATGGTGCTGACGTAAGCGACGGTTCAAAGGCTCTCAATGCTTATGGTGAACTGCTTATGTGGACTTCTAACCTTTCAGGTGTTGTTCCTCAGATAGCTGTTGTCGCTGGCACTTGTGCAGGCTGTGCAGCAATGCTCGCTGAGTCTGCTGACTTCACTGTTATCGCAAAGGATGCTGAGCTTTATGTTGCACCAAACGCAAACATAAAGAACTCTGCTGAAAATGCTGCTGAAAACGGCACTGCTGCTGTTGTTTGCGAGGACGATAAGGCTGCTGTTGAGGCTGCAAAGAGTATACTTACAAAACTTCCACAGAACAACCTTTCACCAGTACCAATGTATGAATTTGCTGATCCAACTGAGGCTGTTGGTGATGACGCTGATGGCATTGCAAAGGCTGTTTGCGATGGCGACAGTGTAAATGAGCTTAATGCTGAGTATGGCAAGGCTTCTTATACAGCACTTGCAACACTTGGCGGTGCTACAGTTGGCGTTGTTGCTACTAACAAGACAGGCGACAAGCTTACGTCTGCTGATTGCTCAAAGATCGCAAGATTTGTAAGAACTTGCGACGCTTACGCTATCCCTGTTGTAACTTTTGTTGATACAGAGGGCTTTAAGGCTGATGATGATACTGAGGCTTACGGTGCTGTGAAGGATATGGCAAAGCTTTGCCACGCTTACGCTGAGGCTACTACTATTAAACTTGCTGTTGTTACAGGTAAGGCTTATGGTCCTGCATTTATTGCACTTGCTGGTAAGGGTTCAAATGCTGATCTGTCATTTGCTCTTGATACAGCTGTTATCTCTGCACTTGCTCCTGTAACTGCTGTTGAGTTCCTCCAGCATGATGAGCTGAAGGGTGCTGCTGATCTTACTGCTGCAAGAAACACTCTTGCTGATAAGTTCGCTAAGGAGAATGCCTCTGCTGCTGTTGCTGCAAAGAATGGCTGCGTTGACGGTATAATCGCTAAGAACGAGATCAGACAGACACTTATGGATTCTATCGAGGTAATGGCTGGAAAGAGAATTTCCAGACTGCCTAAGAAACATAGCAATATTCAGTTGTGATAAACATATCAAATTAAAAAGATTGGTGGTTTTTTAAGATGAAAAGATATAATATTACAGTAAACGGAAAAGCTTATGACGTTGCAGTTGAAGAAGTCGGCGGAAGTGCCGCTGCTGCTCCTGTAGCCGCTGCCCCTGTTGCAGCCGCTCCTGCTGCTCCAGCTCCAGCCGCTGCACCTGTTGCAGATGGCACAAAGGTAACAGCTCCAATGCCTGGTACTATCCTTGACATCAAGGTAGCTGTAGGCGACACTGTTAAGTCAGGTCAGGCTATTTGCGTACTGGAAGCTATGAAAATGGAGAATGACGTTAACGCTCCTTGCGACGGTAAGGTACTGAGCGTTAATACTACTAAGGGCTCTGCTGTTGAGACTGGTGCAGTTCTTGCTGTTATCGGCTAATAACATTCCTGAAAAATAACGAAAGGATCGATTTAAAATGGCAAAGCTTAAAATAACTGAAACTGTCCTCCGTGACGCTCATCAGTCACTTCTTGCTACAAGAATGTCAATGGACGATATGCGTGAGATACTCCCTGAGATCGACAAGATCGGTTTTTATTCTGCTGAGTGTTGGGGCGGTGCTACATTTGACTCATGTATCAGATTCTTAAATGAAGATCCATGGGAAAGACTTCGTATACTTAGAAAAGAAATGCCTAACACAAAGCTCCAGATGCTTTTCAGAGGTCAGAATATGCTTGGCTACCGTCACTATGCTGATGACCTTGTTGAGTATTTTGTACAGAAGTCTATTGCAAATGGTATTGATATTATCAGAATTTTTGACGCACTGAACGATATCAGAAACCTTGAAACAGCTATCAAGGCTGCTAAGAAGGAAAATGGTCACGCTCAGGTTGCTATCTCGTACACACTTGGCGAGGTATTTACTCATGAGTATTACATGAACTATGCAAAGCAGATTGAGAATGCAGGTGCAGATTCTATCTGTATTAAGGATATGGCGGCTCTTCTGACTCCATATGAGGCTGAAACACTTGTTAAGGACCTCAAGTCAGCAGTTAAGATCCCGATCCAGTTGCATACTCACTACACATCAGGTCTTGCTTCTATGTGCATCCTCAAGGCTGTTGAGGCTGGTGTTGACGGCGTTGATACAGCAATGTCACCACTTGCTCTTGGTACATCTCATGCACCAACTGAGTCTATCGTTGCTACATTCAAGGGCACTGAGTATGACACAGGTCTTGACCTTGTTAAGCTCAACGTGATAAGAGATTACTTCATGAAACTCAGAAAGAAGTACATCGACAACGGTCTGCTTGACCCTTCAATGCTCGCTACAAATACAAACGCACTTCTTTATCAGGTTCCTGGCGGAATGCTTTCAAACCTCCTTTCACAGCTGAAACAGGCTGGCAAGGCAGATCAGCTTGACGACGTTCTCAAGGAAGTTCCAAAGGTTCGTAAGGACGCAGGTTATCCACCACTTGTTACACCTACATCACAGATCGTTGGTACACAGGCTGTGTTCAACGTAATCATGGGCGAGAGATACAAGACAGTAACTAAGGAGTTCAAGGGACTTGTTAAGGGCGAGTACGGTAAGACACCAGTTGCTATCGACCCTGAGTTCCAGAAGAAGATTCTTGGCGACGAAGAGCCTATCACTTGCCGTCCTGCTGACCTTCTCCAGCCAGAGTTTGAAACAATGAAGAAAGAGGCTGCTGAGTGGACAGAGCAGGAGGAAGATATCCTCACATATGCAATGTTCCCTAAGGTTGCACCTAAGTTCTTCAAGGACAGACGTGATAGAAAGTACGGCGTTGACGGTAAGCACTCAGACGCTGAAAATAAGGTTCACCCAGTTTAATAACAATTATCCCACAGTTTCGGCTGTGGGATTTTTTTGTCTGTGGCTCTTGAAAAATCTGTACATTTGTGCTATAATTAATATACATTTTTTCGGGAGGACGCCAAGATGAACAAAAAGGAAATAAATGAAATAAAGAAAAATTTTAATGACGATTGTGGCTTTTTCACTGTAAATCACGTTGTTACGGCATTTGTGGATGCTGAAAAGAACATAAAGTGCAAGACCAATCAGCTTTACAACACTATTCCGCAGGACGAGGCGGAGCTGATAATGATAAACCTGAAAAAGGTGCTCAGCGGCTCTATCGGCAAAAATCTGCTGGAATATTCGTTTCCAAAGGACGCATATCTTGAGGGTGGGGCACAGCCTTTCATGTATGAAACATTGCAAAGCAAGCTGCTTGATGAGGAAAAGGTTGATAATTTTCTCAACGCCATAGTTGAAAAGGTGGAGTATGTGTCAACATATACCATTTTCATGGCACATTGTACATATTCTGTGCTGAAAAAGAACAAAATGGACGAGTTTGAGGACGAAGCTGACACAGATTACAACTTCATAGTGACGGCGCTTTGCCCTGTAAATCTGCGTATTGACGGGCTTGTGTATGACGAGCAGGACAACTCTATCGCTAAGAAAGAGTCATGCGATAGAATTGTTGAGCTTCCAAGCGATGGCTTTTTGTTTCCTCTTTTCAATGATCGTGCGCCTGATATCAACGGCGTGCTTTACTACACGAAAAACGCCAAAAAGCCGAACACTTCCGTTGTGGAAGAGCTTCTGGGTTGTGAGTTCTCAATGACATGTCAGAACGAAAAGGAAACTTTCAAGGATATCCTCACAAGCGTTGTGGGTGATGAGCTTGACTATGATCTTATCACTACTGTGAATGACAAGATTTCCACATTTGTTGACCAAAATGCTCATGAAACTGAGATACCGACAATTGACGAACATAAACTTTCGTCCATTCTGTGGGAAGCTGGAGTTAGTCAGGATAAGCTTGATAATCTTCCTAAAGTTTTTGACGCAGCGGCTGGTGGAAAGCCACTCACAGCGGTAAACCTTGTGGAGAAAAGGACCGTAGTTTCTGCTCCAAGCATAACCGTAAATATTGGCAAGGACGCAGTTGACAAGGTAAAAACTCAGATAGTCGATGGCAGAAAATGCCTTATAATCAATCTTGATGACCCTGAGATAGAGGTCAACGGACTTGAAACTACAATAAAATAGGCACAAAAAAAGGCAGCCTTGAGCTGCCTTTTATTTATGTGAGATCACCGAATGTGAACTTGCCGTTTTCCAGTATCAGATAGCTGTGTGCTGAATTTTCTTTCGGGATAGATACTGAACCCGGATTTATGTAGGTGTAATCGCCCTGATCTTTTATTACCGGTACATGGGTGTGACCGTGGAGCAGAATATCGCCCTTAGACAGCGGTGGCAGATTGTCGCAGTTGAATTTGTGACCATGTGTGGCGAATATCCTCAGTCCGTCACAGCATATATAAGCATATTCCGCCATAACAGGGAAGTCAAGCACCATTTGATCGACTTCTGTGTCACAATTACCACGCACGCATAGAAGCTTATCCTTTAGCGGATTGAGCATGGCTATCACCTGCTTTGGTGCATATTCCTTTGGAAGGTCGTTTCTTGGTCCGTGATAGAGGATATCACCCAAAAGAATTAGTTTTTCCGCACCGTTTTGCTCAAAGGCTTCAAGCATTTTTTTGCACCAGTAAGCCGAACCATGAATGTCTGACGCTATCATAAGTTTCATATTTTACACTCCTTTATTTAATGATCTCAGATGCAAGCTTGTGCAAAGACACATACTCTGGCTTTATTTTGTTATATATATCGCAGCCTTTTTCCTTTTTGAACTCTTTTACCATTCTGATATAAAGCTGCTGTTTTGTTGTGGCGTCAATGACTGCTTCTCTTATAAGTGCCAGTTCGTCTTTGTTGCATTTGCCGTCGAGTAGCTCATCAAGTTTTACGGATAGTACATCATGGTAAACAACCTTTTCAGTTTTCTGAGCCGTCATCGTTTTATCTTCATCAGCGGTGCATGTATTTTCGGATTCCTGTAGTCCTTTAAGTCGCAGATATCTTGGCCTAAGAAGCTTGTAAAAATCTGTAGCCTGCTTTTTATATACCTTTGCAAGAGAATTGTGAAGCTCCTCTTTTGTGTTAGACTCAGCTATAAGTTTGCTGATCTCTTCTATTTGCTCTTCGCTGCAAATGTTTGCAAGTATGCTTTGGAGATCGTTGTTTTTTTGTGTGGTACACTTTTTTCTATCCTTTTTCACTTTGACGATAGTTTCAACAACAGGATCACTTTCTACTTCGACAATATCAGGTGCACAGGCTTCTGGTTCTTCTTCGACCTCTTCTGTATTACCATTCATATTTTCGTTTAGTGTAACAGAATAATCTATAGCCGCAGGCTCTGTGCTTGGCTCGTCAGTTTCGTCAAGGGTTATCACTGATTCTGCGTGAACTTCTGCTTTTTCTTGTACTTCCTCAGTATATTCAGCTACAGGCTCAGCTATATCATCAGGTTCACTGCTTTCGTTTGTACCGACCTTGTGGTTTGCAAAGTTTATTGCCGTTTGTATCGTTCTGGTTCTGTAGACCATAGCATTTGGGCTGTCAACATACTTACCGTGCCAGAAATCATGAAGAAAGTCAAAACCTCTGTCATTGCTGATAACAAAAATATTCGTATAAGTATCCTTGGCTACCAGATAACCCAGAAGTGTTGAAAGCTGAAAATCCAAAGCATTTTTGCCACCAACGTTTACCTTGAAGTATTCAATATCAGCCTTTGATGTAAGAACTTTCTGGTGCATTTCAAAGTTAATGGTATCGGAATTTTCACTGTAAAAAATTATGACGGTATCAGTTTCAGTTAAATTGTCTATGCCTTGAAGTCCTTTGGATTTGACATTTTCAAAGTCTACCAAATAAATTTTCATGTTGATCTATCCTTTCTTTTTGTGTCGTATAAGAATCGTAGCTGCGATTATAACAATAAGTCCGCCTGTCGCAGTTGCTATCATAAGTATGGCATTTTTGCCCTTTTCATCGTTCTCACTGCTGTCAGGAACGACCTCCTCATAGGTATAAGTTTTTGTCCTTAACGCCTTGTCTATACAAGAAGCAATAAGTGCATGACCTTTTTTATTAGGGTGTATATCAAAGTCATTTATGTTGGTAAGTTCCTTTCCGTGACCGCTGAATTCACTAAAAACATCTGCTACTATGTATCTCTCATTTTCATCTTCGTCAGTGGAGTGTTCTTTGATAATGTTGTTAAGTTTTGAAATCTTATCCTTCGATATACTCTGGAAAACAGCAGCCGCAGTGAAATTATCAAGCGGGTCATATAGTGTCTGAACGATTATTTCACCCTTACTTTTAGCTTCAACAGCGTTAATTATATCATCTAGAGTGCTCGTAAAATTTTTCAGCGCCTTATCCATATCATCAGACATATCCTTCATATCCATTGCAATGCCAATAATATCCTTGGTTTTATCCATCAAATCAGACAATGTGCTTTTAGAAGTAATGCCCAGATCGTTCATCAAAAAATCTATGAAAAGACCAAGAATGTCATTGCCACCTATGGATATAATAACAGCGTCGCTGTCTGCAAGGTCAGCGTCAAATTCGCCTGAATTAATGCGGTCAAGAAGCTGTTGTGAAGTGTCGCCCACAACAGCAGAGTTCACAAGCTTACAGCCGCCAGCGTTTTTAAGCTCAGCGTCATACTGGTCGTGAAGAAGATTTGCATAAGACGCACAAGAATACCTGTTTTCACTGTAGCCTTCCAGACCATAGCCAGCGGCGATTGAATCCCCAAGTACAAGTATATTAGGCGGAACATTTACTTCATGCTTTATAACTTCAGCGTTGCAGGCAAGAGGTGTGGCACATGCCATAACGGTTGCCGTGAAAAAAGCCGTTAATTTTTTTAACATCTTATCATCTCCTATATGAGTATATTAACCTTATTATATAATATATTGTACCACATTCAGGACAATTGTACAACATATTTTTTTGAAATTTCTTGACTTTTTTAGTGTGTTGTGATAATATATAATAAAAGAATATGAAATCAGTTTGGAAAGCGAGATTTATTATGACTGACTATTATTACCCTGTCCTCAGCGATGAAACGAGCCTGCCTTTGTATGTGCTTGGAATCGGTGCGAGAGATAGAGAATTTCATTTTGTAAGAGAAGATGGCTATCCTAATCATCAGATAATATACTGCACTCGTGGTCAGGGTCACATTATATTTGATGGTCATGAGTATGATATAAAGCCGGGGGATGCATTTTATCTGCCGCCTTCTGTGCCGCATGAGTATTATCCTGTTGGTGATATATGGGAAACCCACTGGATAACCTTTGAGGGCAGGGAAGCAATTGAAATACTCAAGCATATCAAGCTTGAGAAGGCTAAAGTGTTTCACATAAATGATATCAATGCTGTTGATGCCATATTTAAGAAGATACTTTATCTTATGAAGACTAATTACTACTACTGTGGTCACCAGTGTTCGGCATATCTATATCAGTTTCTTATTGAGCTACACAGAGTCGTAAACCTACAAAATGGTAGTCAGGACGGACAAAAACTCAATCAGCTGCAGCCTGTAATTGATTATATTGATAAGAATTTCAGAAAAGAACTTACACTTGTGGAGCTTGCTGATCTTATTGACCTTTCACCGCAGTATCTTTGCAGACTTTTCAAGGAGTGTCTTAGTCTAAGACCTTTTGAGTATTTAGCAAGAAAGCGTATACAGCAGGCAAAGCTGCTTTTATTGGAGGATAAGCTTAACATCAATGAAATCGCTGCGGAGGTAGGTTATAACGATTGCAGTTATTTTTGTGCGGTGTTCAAAAAGCATGAAATGCTTTCCCCTGCAGAATTTCGTTCTCTTCATAAAAAAGCAGGTAATTAAAAATTTGATGCCCCACGGAAATGGATCCGTGGGGCTTTTTTTATAATATAGTTCCGCCTCCGATAACGTATTCACCGTCATAGAAAACCACTGCCTGTCCCTTTGAGATAGCTTTATGAGGTTCTTTAAAAGTCACGAGTACCTTGCCATCATTCATTGGTGAAACTGTACATTCAGCGTCCTTTTGATGATAACGTGTCTGAGCAGTGCAGGTTATAGGCTCTGTGAGGGTGTCAAACGGAATAAAGTTCACATCTCCTGCCACAAGGCTGTCACTGTATACTTCATCAGCCTTTCCCATAATAAGCCTGTTATGTTCCATATCTTTTGTAACAACGAAAAGCGGTTCGCTATATGAAATGCCTACGCCCTTTCGCTGTCCAATAGTATAGTGTATCAGACCTTTGTGTTTACCAAGCTTTGTGCCGTCAGAAAGAACGATATCTCCCGACTGCTGTTCACCGCAGCGTTTTGTGATAAAGCCTGCGTAATCACCGTCAGGGATAAAGCAGATGTCCTGAGAGTCAGGCTTGTTTGCATTTATAAGTTTGTTTTCTTCTGCGATATCACGGATCTTGTCCTTGTGCATCTCGCCAACAGGAAAGAGAGTGTGTGCTAACTGCTCTTGCGTCATGCTGTAAAGAACATAACTTTGATCCTTTGACCTGTCAGGTGAGCGTTTCAGAAGCCACTTGCCTGAATTTCCGTCATATTCTCTGGCAGCGTAATGCCCTGTAGCTATATAATCAAAGCCCAGCAGCTTTGCACGCTCATAGAATTTTGCGAATTTCAGATGTTTGTTGCACTCGATACACGGGTTAGGCGTGCCGCCTGCCAGATATGTATCAACAAAATTGTCGATAACATAGTGCTTAAAATCATCAGAAAAATTGAATACATGGAAATCAATGCCTAGTTTAAAAGCAACAAAACGTGCGTCCTCTACATCATTGAGAGAACAGCACGTTCTTGTTTTATCCAGACCGATGTCCTCATTGCTGTAGAGCCGCATGGTAGCCCCTGCCACGTCATAACCCTCATCAAGAAGGAGCTTGACCGAAACAGAGCTGTCAACGCCGCCGCTCATTGCCACAAGAACTTTATCAGCCATTGCAGTTCTCACAATCAGGAGCAGACTGCTTACCTACGAACGGAGTTGGATCTATACCCTGTCTTTTATAGTAGTCAGAAACAGCGGCTTTCATTGCTTCCTCCGCAAGAACAGAGCAGTGAAGCTTTGCTGGCGGCAGACCGTCAAGAGCTTCAACAACTGCCTTGTTTGTAAGTTTCAAAGCGTCTTCAAGCTTTTTACCCTTTATCATTTCTGTAGCGATAGAAGATGTAGCAACAGCCGCACCGCAACCAAAAGTCTTGAACTTAACGTCAGTTATGACGCCGTCATTGACCTTGATGTACATTTTCATAATATCTCCGCACTTGGCGTTTCCTACCTCGCCGACACCGTCAGCATCTTCAATCTCGCCGACATTTCTCGGATGCGCGAAATGATCCATTACCTTTTCGCTGTATATCATTTTTTATTCCTCCTAATCAAGTGTATAGTCGTGAATATTCTCAGTTCTGCAAATTCTTTCCCAAAGTGGTGACATACTTCTCAGGTGCTTTACGATAGGTGGAAGAACCTCAAGAATATAATCAACGTCCTCCTCTGTGTTCTCGTCATTGATAGAAAGTCTGAGTGAGCCATGTGCTACTTCGTGTGGCAGACCAAGTGAAAGCAGAACGTGTGACGGGTCAAGTGATCCGCTTGTGCAGGCTGAGCCTGATGAAGCTGCAACTCCCTGAAGGTCAAGTGAAAGCAGCAGGCTCTCGCCCTCTACTCCACGAACAGATATGTTTACATTTCCTGCAAGTCTGTGTTCTGTGTCACCATTGAGCCTTGACTCAGGTATCTTGAGCAGACCCTCGATAAGTCTATCTCTCATCTTTCTAACACGCTCATTCTTTGCAGGGATATCCTTTACAGCATCAGTGATAGCAACGCCGAGAGCCACGATAGAAGGTACGTTCTCGGTACCTGCACGCTTATTTCTCTCCTGTGCTCCACCGTAGATAAGGTTAGGAAGGTTAATGCCTGTTTTTACATAAAGCGCGCCAACGCCCTTTGGAGCGTGGAGCTTATGTCCTGAAAGTGAGAGCATATCAATGTTCATATCTTTAACATTGATGTCAATATTTCCTACAGCCTGAACAGCGTCAGTATGGAACCATACGCCATGTTTGTGGCAAACTTCGCCGATCTCAGCGATAGGCTGTATAGTACCGATCTCGTTGTTAGCTGTCATTATTGTAACAAGGCAGGTATCCTCACGGATAGCGTCCTCGACCTGCTGTGCAGTAACAAGACCTTTGTCACCTACAGGAAGATATGTTACCTCAAAGCCAAGCTTTTCGAGATACTGACAAGTGTGCAGAACTGCATGATGTTCAAAAGCAGTTGTGATGATATGCTTCTTGCCCTTTTTTTCTCCAAGCTGTGCACAGCCTCTTATAGCCCAGTTGTCAGACTCAGAGCCACCAGCAGTGAAATAGATCTCGTTGACCTTCGCACCAAGAGCGTTTGCGACCTGTTCCCTTGCTTTAAGAACGGCTTTTGCACATTCCATTCCCAAAGAATATATACTTGACGGATTTCCGTATAGCTCAGTGAAATAAGGCAGAGCGGCGTCAAGAGCTTTCTGAGATACTCTAGTCGTAGCTGAGTTATCTGCATAGACAAATCTCTTTTCCAATTAAATCATACCTTTCATATATAGATTTCTATTTTATTATATACTAAATTACTACAAAATGCAATAGTTTTCCCTAACTTAATAAAAAATTAATATTTATTTAATTCTATTTATACTGTTTAGAGCCCATTACTGCAAGTTCGTCACAACGTTCGTTTTCCGGATGTCCTGCATGGCCTTTTACCCAGTTGAAATTGACCTTATGCACCTCTAACAAATCAAGAAGCTTTTCCCACAGATCACTGTTTAGAGCCTTTTTCTTGTCCGATTTCACCCAGTTGTTTGCACGCCATTTTTTTGCCCAGCCTTTTGTAACAGCGTCGATTATATACTTTGAGTCGCTGTAAAGCTCTACCTCACATGGCTCTTTCAGTGCTGAAAGAGCAGTGATAACAGCGGTTAGCTCCATGCGGTTATTGGTTGTAGAGGGATCACCGCCCCAAAGTTCTTTTGAATTGCCTTTGTATCTTAGTATAACACCATATCCACCCGGTCCAGGATTTCCAGAGCAAGCACCGTCAGTGAAAATTTCTATTTTCTTCATTTATTTATCTCCGTTTTTGTGATGATTATTATGTAAAACATATTATACTACATTTCTCCCTTTTTTTCAAGTACCTCTCGAGGTTTAATATTTTAATATTTATTACTTTTGAAATGTTCAAATTATACAAATGGCTTGAATGTCTTTGTATAAAATGAGAATTGACTTAAAGGACATTAAGCTTTATAATTGTAGTGTAACATTGGTTATTAAGACAGAAAATCATTTGATTTGGAGGTCAATTATTTTATGAAGATCAAGAAGATTCTTGCATTGGCAGTAGCGCTTACATCTGTTTTTGCAGTTGCAGGTTGCGGCTCCACAGGCGACAGCAGTTCAAAGGTATCAACAGTAAAGAAAGTTAAAGTCGAGGACACACAGGAAATAGAGGCTATCCCTGACGACGCTCAGAAAACTATCCGTTGGATGGGTACATATGACCTTAATCCTGACGAGAAAAAGGGCGAGGATAAGTCCGTTGAGATGACCCTTTTCAACAACAAGGGTGGTAAAGTAGAGTACACAAGAGTAACTGATAGCGAAAAATTTGACCAGCTCGCTAGTGCTATCATGGCTCAGCAGAATGTGCCTGATATCTTCAAGTATGAGTGGATGGCTTTCCCTGCACAGGTGCTTAAGGATATGTATCAGCCGGTTGACGATATTGTGAACTTTGATGATCCGTTGTGGGCTGATGTGAAAACAGCGGCTGATAAGTTCGTTATGGGCGGCAAGCATTATGTTGCTCCTATAAGCTTCACGGTCGGCACGCTTATGATGTACGATCAGGACGTTATCGATGCTGAGGGTCTTGACGATCCATATGAGCTTTATAAGAACAACGAGTGGAATTGGGATAACTGGTATGACATGATGTCGGAGTTTGTTTCAAACGCTCCTGCTGATGTTGAGAGATTTGGTATCAATGGTTGGTTCCAGACACAGGTCATTCAGCAGACCGGTAAAACAATGGTAAACTATGACGGAGAGAAGTTCACAAATAATATAAATGACCCTGATATTGAAAGAGCAGAAGATCTGCTTTATCAGGTAGGTAAGAACAACCTTGTAAACGGCAACTGGCTTGGCAATGCTAAGCAGGCGCTTAAAGACGGCAATCTGCTGTTCTACTGCATGGGTACATGGGCTATGACAGGAAATAACGGACCTTCTGACGCTGACACTTGGAGAGTGGTCCCTGTTCCGTCTGATCCTAACACTGATGAAAAGTACATGACATCTGATATGACGGCATATATGTGGGTAAGAGGTTCAACAGCTAAGGAGGCTGTTAAGTGCTGGTATGAGTGTTGCAGAATGGCTAACACAGATGAAACATATAAGGAAAACGGCAAAGAGAAATTTCTCAACGCTAACCCTAACTGGACAGAGGATATGTATCAGGTGATCGTTGACTGCTCATCTTCTGAGTACAATCAGGTGTTTGACTACGGCTACGGAATTTCTTCCACAATGTCTGACGACAACGCAAATGAGGACGGCAACTGCGTAACAAGAAAGCTTTATGAATACACAAACAAGGCTGACGATAATGGCAAACAATTCTCATGGACAGAGCTGAGAGAATCATACTCCGCAACTGTTGACGCCGAGCTTAAGACTATCAACGATGCTGTTGTTGCATTCAATAAGAAAAATTCATAAGAATACTTTACAAGACTTCGATTTTATCGGGGGCTTGTTTTTGCATAAAAATATGGCTCTGAGAGATACATTTCTCAGAGCCTTTGCTATTGTTATGTTTAGTTGTCCATACCCTCACGAACAGATTTGATAAACTTGCCAATATATTCAGGAGCGTCTTTGCCGTGTTCCTCAACAATTTTAACAACAGCACTTCCCATGATAACGCCGTCAGCGTACTGGGACATTTTCTTTGCCTGCTCAGGATTTGAAATTCCGAAACCTATGCAGCAAGGGCAGTGATTGTTGTTTCGGATAGGTGCAAGCAGCTCGTTAAAGTCTGTTGTTATCTCAGAACGCATACCAGTAACGCCAAGGGAGGATACAACATACAAAAAGCCTTTAGATTTTTCAGCTATCATTTTTACACGCTCGTGTGAAGTCGGTGCAACGAGGAAGATAGTGTAGATACCATTTTTCTCAGCCTCGCCCTCAAGCTCTTCACGTTCTTCAAAAGGCATATCTGGAACGATAACGCCGTCTATCTGTGTTTCTTTGCAAAGCTCAAAGAACTTTGCTGTACCGAACTTGAAGATAGTGTTTATATACATCATCAGAAGCATAGGCTTGTCAGTCTGTGTGCGGAGTTTTCTTACAAGGTCAAATATCTTGTCAAGATTTGTTCCACCACTGAGTGAACGCAGAGAAGCTTTCTGAATAGTCGCACCCTCTGCGATAGGGTCAGAGAACGGCACTCCGATCTCGATAATGTCAGAACCATTCTTATACATTTCAAGAACGCACTTTTCTGTTGTATCCATATCAGGGTCGCCTGCGGTGATAAATGTCACAAGCGCCTTTTTGTTTTCTGCTTTAAGCTTTTCAAAGCAAGCGTCTATCCTATTCTTCATTAAGGTCTACCTCCCTGTATCTTGCTATTGAGTAAACGTCCTTGTCGCCTCTGCCTGAAAGGTTGATGACAAGTATTGAGTCCTTATCCATTGTAGGAGCAATCTTAAGCGCAGCGGCAACTGCGTGTGATGACTCGATAGCAGGGATTATACCTTCTGTTCTTGAAAGGTACTCAAAAGCACAAACTGCTTCTTCATCGGTTATGTCAACATACTGCGCTCTGCCTATAGAGTTAAGATATGCGTGCTCAGGTCCGATACCTGGGTAGTCAAGACCTGCGGAAATTGAGTAAACAGGGTCGATCTGACCATATTCGTTCTGCAAAAAAAGCGATTTCATGCCGTGGAATATACCAAGTGAACCCTTTGCAACAGTTGCTGCATGGTCAGGTGTGTCAATGCCTCTGCCTGCTGCTTCTGCACCAACAAGCTTGACTGACTTGTCTTCGATAAAGTTGTAGAATGCACCCATAGCGTTTGAGCCACCGCCTACGCAGGCAACAACGCAATCAGGCAGTTTGCCTTCCTTTTCCATAAGCTGTGCCTTTATCTCAGCACTGATAACTTTCTGGAAATCCCTTACCATTGTAGGATAAGGGTGAGGTCCCATTACAGAGCCTATGCAGTAGAAAGTTGTGTCGATATTTGATACCCAATCTCTGAAAGCTTCATTGATAGCGTCTTTCAGTGTAGCAGTACCGCTTGCAACGCCTGTTACCTTTGCACCAAGAAGATTCATTCTGTAAACGTTAAGGGATTGTCTTTTCATATCGGTCTCGCCCATGTAGACCTCACATTCCAGACCCATAAGAGCGCAAACTGTAGCGGTAGCAACACCGTGTTGACCGGCACCGGTTTCAGCGATGATACGCTTTTTGCCCATTTTCTTTGCCAGAAGTATCTGACCCAAAACGTTGTTTATCTTGTGTGAGCCTGTGTGGTTAAGATCCTCACGTTTGATGTATATTTTAGCTCCGCCAAGATCTTTGGTCATCTTTTCTGCATAATAAAGCATTGACGGTCTGCCTGCATAATTGTGGTATAGCTCCTGAAGCTCTTTGTTGAACTCAGGATCGTCCTTGTATTTATCGTAAGCTTTTTCAAGCTCGTGAACAGCAGTCATGACAGTTTCAGGGATATACTGTCCGCCAAATTCACCGAATCGTCCAATTTTACTCATTTATATCCTTCTTTCGGTATTATTTCTGATAGTTTCAACTATCCTTTTTATCTTGTTTTCGTCCTTGAAGCCATCGGTTTCCACTGAACTTGAAAAGTCAACGCCATAAGGTTGTACCTTTTCCATAGCAGAGCAGATGTTATCCTCGTTCAGTCCACCTGCAAGTAAGAAAGGCTTTGAAATACTCACATTGGAGAACACATCAAGGTCAACACGCTTGCCTGTTCCGCCGTAGCTGCCTGCTGAAAAGCTGTCTATAAGCAACTTGTGGACGGGAAGTTCGTCAGCTTTTGCGATATCATCAGCATATTTCACACGAACGGCTTTCCATATCTCGCAGCCGCAGTTTTCACGGAGCTTATCAATATACTCTGCGTTTTCTTCACCGTGAAGCTGGATAACATCAAGCTTCTGTGCAAAGCTTTTCAGAATATTCTCTATAGGCTCGTTTACAAAAACGCCCACTCGTTTGATTTCCTTATTAAGAAGAAGTTCAAGATCGTAGAATGTGTCAATGTCTACCGTGCGTGTAAAGCCCTCCGACAGTATAAAGCCTGCATAATCAGGGTGGTATGTGTTCACATAAAGAATATCGTCCACACGGCGCATACCACATATCTTGATTTTTGTCATTTATACGCCCTCTCTCAGTTCATGGAGAGTTTTGCTGATGTTGCCGCTTCTCATAAGCGTTTCACCTATAAGCACAGCGTCAGCACCAAGGCTGCGTACTTTTTTCATATCGGCATTTGTTTTTATACCGCTCTCTGAAACAAGCACTGCATGGTCGCCTACTATATTGCTGAGCCTGCCCGTGGTTTCAAGGTCAACGTCAAAAGTGTAAAGATTTCTGTTGTTTATGCCAAGCATGTCAGGCTTAAAACCAAGCGTTTTTTCATATTCTTCCTCGTTGTGTACCTCTACAAGACATTCAAGGTCAAGCTCGTGTGCAATGTCAGAATATTCTTTCATTTGATTCTCGCTGAGTATAGCCGAGATAAGCAGCACTGCATCAGCACCTATGGCTCTTGCCTCGTAAAGCTGATATTCGTCGATAACGAAGTCCTTGCGGAGTATAGGCAGATTCACAGCCTTTCTTATTGCTTTGAGATATTCCGCAGAGCCTTGAAAATAATGCTCTTCAGTGAGACAGGAAATAGCGTTCGCACCGCTTTTCTCATATTCGCAGGCAGTTTTCACTGGGTCAAAGTCAGGGCAGATAAGTCCCTTTGACGGCGAGGCTTTCTTTACCTCGCTTATGACTGAAATGGTGTCACGCTTGATAGATTTTGAAAAGGAAACTGTCTGATACTCTTTTTCGGCTGCCATGTATTTGATATCTTGTCTTGAAATTATTGATATATCTCTTTCAAGCTGTTCTTTTCTTTTGTCGCAGATATTGTCTAGTATCATTTTTTATCCTCTGTTAGTAAGTTCAACAAGTTCCTCATGCTTTTTAAGAGCCTTTCCGCTGTCTATCATTTCAGCTGCAGTCTTTACACCCTCTTCGATGCTGTCGCATTTGCCGCAGATATAAAGTGCACAGCCTGAGTTGAGAAGAACGATATCTCTCTTTGCACCCTTGATAGTGCCCTCGAGTATACCTCTTGTGATAGCTGCGTTGCCCTTTCCGTCCTCGCCAACGATGTCAGAAAGCTTTCCTCTTTTAAGACCGAAGTCCTCAGGCTTTATCTCATACTTGATAATCTTTCCACCATTTATCTCGCAGATAGTTGTAGGAGCTGATATAGAAACTTCGTCAAGTCTGTCGTTGCCGTAAACGAGCATTGCTCTTTTTATGCCTAGGTTCATAAGCACCTTAGCCATTGGTTCAAGCAGATCAGGATCATATGTGCCAAGTATCATGAAGTCTGCTTTTGCAGGATTAGCGAGAGGTCCGAGAATGTTGAAAACAGTTCTTACACCTATCTGCGCTCTTGTAGGTCCTACAAATCTCATTGCTGAGTGATATGACTGTGCAAACAGGAATGAAAGACCGATCTCGTCAAGGGACTTTTCAGCCTGTTCATGTGTTGACTGAATTTTAACTCCAAGAGCCTCGAGAACATCAGCCGCACCGCTCTTTGAAGAAACGCTTCTGTTGCCGTGTTTTGCGACTTTCTGTCCTGCTGCCGCAATTACGAATGAAGAGGTTGTGGAAATGTTGAAGCTGTTTGAAAGATCTCCACCTGTGCCAACTATATCAAGAGTACCCTTGACGTTGACCTTGGACATTTTCTCTCTCATTACCTTTGCAAAACCGGTTATCTCGTCAATAGTCTCACCTTTCATTCTCAGAGCTGTGAGCAGGCAGGCGATCTGAGCATTAGAAGCTCTGTCGCTCATGATGATATCCATTGCTTTATAAGCTTCGTCCTCAGTTAGTGACTTTCCATCACATACTATTTTGAGATACTTTTTAAGCTCAACTCTTTCGCTGTCAGGAAGAGCAGCT
This sequence comes from Ruminococcus sp. RTP21198st1_G1_RTP21198_201120, assembly GCF_040924265.1. Classification (NCBI taxonomy): domain Bacteria; kingdom Bacillati; phylum Bacillota; class Clostridia; order Eubacteriales; family Oscillospiraceae; genus Ruminococcus; species Ruminococcus sp. RTP21198st1_G1_RTP21198_201120. The sequence goes on along the minus strand of NZ_JBCOMH010000002.1, from coordinate 19,018 downwards.
GACTTTGTTTTTGTGGTCTTTATGCCTGCGATATCGTTCAGGAAGTTTTCGATTATCATGTTTCCAACTTCGCCAGTGAGAACTGACTCAGGGTGGAACTGAACGCCGTAGGTCGGGTGTTCTCTGTGTCTTATTGCCATTATCTGAGCTTTATCGTCAGTTGCAATAACAGACAGGCAGGTAGGAAGTGAAATGCTGTCAACAACAAGTGAGTGATATCTTGCGGCTTTTATTGTGCTTTTCAGACCGCTGAAAAGTGGGTTTGCAGTGTTAAGATTGATATCTGTCTGCTTGCCGTGAAGCTGCTGCTTTGCGTGAACTATCTTTCCACCGAATGCTTCGGCTATCGCCTGGTGTCCCAGACAAACGCCAAGTATAGGGATCCTGCCACTGAATGTTTTTATGACCTCTTCGGAAATTCCTGCGTCCTTTGGATAACCAGGACCAGGGGAGATGATGATAGCCGCAGGTGACATTTTTTCGATCTCTTCTATGGTTATCTCATCATTTCTTGCTACTGTAATGTCTTTTGTGAGTACGCCTACAGCCTGATAAAGATTGTAGGTAAAGCTGTCATAGTTGTCAATAAGTAAAATCATAGTAATCTTCCTTTACAGTACAAACTTATCAATGAAAGTTTTGTCGTTGAAGTAGTTTATGCCGATAGCATTCCTTATTTCTGAAACAGTTTCGTTTGAAACCTCTATTGCACGTTGTGTGCCTTTTTTAAGTATCTCTATGAGCTGCTCTTTGTCTTTTTCATATTCCTCACGTCTTGCTCTGATTGGTGCGAGAAATTCCTGCATAACGTTGTTAAGGAACTTCTTACATTTCATATCGCCAAGGCCGCCACGCTCATAATGTTCTTTCATCTCTGCGAGGTTCTTATAGTCAGGGAAGTATTTAGCAAAATCTTCGTCCTTGCTGAATGCGTCAAGATAGATAAATACTGGATTGCCCTCTGTGTGACCGGGGTCGCTTACATTGATGTGTATAGGGTCAGTGTACATTGACATTATCTTGTTTTTCAGCGTTTTTTCATCGTCTTTAAGGTAAATGCAGTTGCCAAGAGATTTGCTCATCTTTGTGTTGCCGTCTGTACCAACAAGTCTGTTGCAGCTTGCGTTGTCTGGGAGAACAGCCTCAGGCTCAACAAGTATATCGCACTTATAAATTCTGTTGAAGCTGTTTACTATCTCTCTTGCCTGTTCAAGCATTGGAAGCTGATCTTCTCCAACAGGAACATACTTAGCCTTGAATGCTGTGATGTCTGCTGCCTGGCTGATAGGATATGTCATAAATCCAACAGGGAGGTTTCTTTCAAAGTTTCTCATTTTTATCTCAGACTTGATAGTAGGGTTTCTTTCAAGTCTTGACATTGTAACGAGGTTTGAATAGTACATTGGAAGCTCATAAAGTGCTGGGATATGTGACTGAACGAAGAATGTTGTCTTGTCAGGCTCAAGCCCTACCGCAAGATAGTCAAGCATTACCTCAAGAATGTTTTGTCTTATCTTCTCGGGATTGTCAGCGTTATCTGTAAGTGCCTGAAGATCGGCTATCATAACGAACTGATCGAATTTTCCTGTGTTTTGAAGTTCAACTCTTTTTCTGAGGGAACCTACATAATGACCAAGATGAAGTGATCCAGTTGGTCTATCGCCTGTAAGAATAATATTATTGCTCATGTTATTAACTCCTTTTAAATTATAATTTGCTTGCTTCTTTTATTGCATTTATAACAGCCATTGCCTTGTTGCATGACTCCTGATATTCGTTCTCAGGAACTGAGTCTGCGACAACTCCGCCTCCTGCTTGGATATAAGCCTTGTTATTTTTGAAAAGCACTGTTCTTATAGCGATACAAGTATCCAGCGAACCGTCAAATGCAAGATAACCAACTGTTCCGCCATAAAGGCCTCTTTTTGTTGTTTCAAGCTCGTCGATTATCTCCATTGCTCTTACCTTCGGTGCGCCTGAAAGAGTGCCTGCAGGAAGAACTGCCATAAGTGCGTCAAGAGGTTTCTTATCTTCTCTCAGTGTACCCTTTACATTCGATACAAGGTGCATAACCTTTGAATATCTTTCAACTATCATCATGTCTGTAACAGTTACGGAGCCGAACTCAGAAACCTTTCCTATGTCGTTTCTTCCAAGGTCAACGAGCATTGTGTGTTCAGCTCTTTCCTTTGGATCGTTGAGAAGCTGTTGTTCATTGCGGATATCTTCGTCGTAGGTCGCTCCACGCTTGATAGTGCCTGCGATAGGTCTTGTTACTACCGTTCTGTTTTCAACAGATACAAGCATTTCAGGTGAAGCACCTGCAACAGCATAATCATTGTGCTTAAAGTAGTAAAGGTAAGGTGACGGATTAGTGGAGCGGAGCATTCTGTAAACGTCAAAGCTGTCAGGCGGATTGTCTATCTCAAATCTCTGTGACGGAACTATCTGGAAGATGTCGCCCTCTTTGATGTATTCCTTAGCCTTTTCAACGTTTGCGAGATAATGTTCCTTTGTGATGTTGGATTTTACTGTGATGTTGTCCTCCGTTGTCTTTGGAGTTTTCATAACAGGCTTGTAATTTCTAAGAGCTTCAACTACTTCGTTGCATATCTTTTCACATTCTTTGTATTTAATTTCAAGATCATCGCTCTTATTGATGTTGAGGATTATTACAGCCTTGTTTGAAAGGTGATCGTAAGCAACGATCTTTTCAAAAAGGTGCAGGTCAGCGTCAGGAAGTTTAAGATCGTCCTCAGGTGGGTTGCACAGTGTTTTCTCAAAGTATCTTATCATATCATAAGCGAAAAATCCTATTAGACCACCTGTGAGCTTTGGATAATTATTAAATCTCGGTGACTTGTGGCCTTCGATTATCTCAGAAAAGAAAGCGATAGGATCATCGACTTTTACCGTTTCATCAGCCTTGCCTTTCTCCTTAACAGTAACAACGTGCTTGTCAAGAATATATTCGCATTTAGGATCAATGCCCACATATGAATATCTGCCCCACTTGTCTTTATTATCTACAGATTCAAGAATGAAACAATCATCATACGCCTCGTGCAGACAGTTAAAAAGTTGTATTGGCGTACATGAATCCATGAGAAGCTCATAGAATACAGGCACAGTCTTGTAGTTTTCAAAAAGTTCCTTTACTTGTTCAATAGCAGGGTACAGCATAAATATTCCTCCTAAATGCTTTTTTGTCGTAAAATTGGCAATAAAAAAAAGTCCTGTCATCACACATAACATCTAGTTATGGGACGATAGAACCGTGGTGCCACCCAATTTCCCGATAATAAATTATCGGCTCACAGATACGCATTCTGACTGGCAGAAATCAATATCCTGTCCTTTAACGCAGGAATCACGGCGAGTGATACTCGTAAAAACTTTCACACCGCTCCTCACAAATCCATTCATCTGAAGAAAATGTATCAGCTCACACCTACCGCTGACTCTCTGTGACCTTTTGCATCAAACTACTTACTTTTGCTCATAGGATTTATCGTATTAACTTTAGTTTTATTATATTCCTCTGTTTCTAAAATGTCAATATCAGAAAATGTAAATATTATTGCTATTATGTAAATATTCTTTTGCGATTTGGATTTATACCAAAATAAATAATTTAAAATTTTCAATATTCCTTGCATTTATAAATAATGTAGTGTATAATAAAGTAATAGTTAAGGTAATTGAGAAAGGAAAATATATGAAAGTACAAACTAATAAGAAATACACCACAATTGCATTTTATGCAGTTATCGTTATTGCTATAAATGTGCTTTTGGTAGTGGCTGTATTTAAATTTAATACGATCTTAAAGCTTATTTCCACACTTGTTTCTGCACTTACGCCTGTTATAGTTGGTCTTGTGATCGCATTTCTTATAAATCCTATAATGGTGAATTTTGAAAAGCTGTTCAGAAATAAAGTGGTAAAAAATCCAGCTAAGAAAAAGCTTACCAGAGCCTGCTCAGTAACTGTAGCGTCACTTGTTTTTCTGGGGATAGTTGTTGGACTTACTTATGTTGTTGTTCCAGAACTTATAAATTCCATAATTGATATTTTTAACAATGCATCTAACATCGTTGTTAAAGTGCAGGGTTGGATAAATAAGCTGTTTAAAAACTATCCTGATATTGAAACAATGGCTACGGAGAAGCTCAAAGCTTTTTCAACTGATTTGGGAACCGTTATCGAGAAGATACAGCCGATGTTTGAAAATATTCTTTCGGGTGCATGGGGCGTTATCAATGTTCTTAAAAACTTTGTATTTGGATTTATCGTTTCTATCTATATGCTTTGCAGCAAGGAAAAGCTTCTTGCTCAGGCTAAGAAGATAATCATTGCAAACACAAAAAAGTCTACATGTGAGAAGATTATGAGAGTTTGCACTGAAACAAATAAAGTTTTTGCAGGTTTTTTGAGCGGAAAGATCATTGACTCGGCAATAATCGGAGTTCTTTGCTTTATAGGTCTGACTATCATGAATATGCCTTACAACATCATGATAAGTGTTCTTGTGGGTGTAACTAATATTATCCCATTTTTTGGACCGATAATCGGTGCGATACCATCAACTGCACTTATGCTGTTTATTGATCCTAAAAAAGCCATTATACTTCTTATTTTCATAGTTATTCTACAGCAGTTTGACGGCAATATCCTTGGTCCTAAGATACTTGGTGATTCTACTGGGCTTCCGGGTTTTTGGGTGCTGGTATCACTGTTCTTCTTTGGAAATTTGTTTGGGTTCATAGGTATGGTCATTGCAGTTCCGACTTTTGCATTGCTTTATACTTTTACACGAGAGAGCGTTGTTCAGCGATTAAGAAAGAAGAAGCTCCCTGTAGATACCGACTATTATATGGAGGATGTTGAGCATTTGTATAAGAAAAATGAAAAGCGTATTCCGCTTACACCTGAACAGCTTGACGCCATGGTCATTCCAAGTGCTGATGAGGTAAATGAGGTCAACAGAGAGGATGATCCAGAAATAGTTGACGATCACAACGAAAATAAAGATCAGTAAACGCAAAAGAGCGGTCTGTTCACGATTCATAGTGAGCAGACCGCTTGTTTTATTTCATGTATTTTTTCTGTATTTTTGCAATATGTATCACAGAGTATATTACTATAAGTGCAATAAGTATTGTTAATGTGACCTTGAAAACAGACGATTCAAAGTATGACTTAGCTATTTTAACCTTCGCTTTGACTTGGGAACGTTCTACTTTAGTTGTGGAAACTAGATCTATAGTTGCAAGCACTTCACCTTTGTAGACAAGTTCCATTTTACCAAGCACATCGCCAACTTCAACAGGTGCAACAACGTTGTCATAAACGGTTATTTTCTTTTCCACATCATTTACTGATATATCTACAGGCCACAGCCTTGTAAAACCATTTGCAGGTTTAAGATTTGCATAATCTATGCCGTCACCATAGCTTACCTTTACATCACGGACTTCGCTGTCTTTGTCCACAAAATCCGTTGCTACAAGACTTGAAAATGCCCATTTGTAAAGATTGATGTGATCAAGGAGGTTGTAGTAAACATTATCTCCACCATATATGGAATCAGGATCTTCCTCGCCCTTCTTCACATCTTCTTCAAGCTTATCCATTGGTGCACCCATTGTCACAATAAGATATGTGGTGCCTTCATATTCCGCATATGAAGCTAAACATCTTCCAGCGGAGTCAAGGGTGCCTGTCTTTATGCCTTTAGCATAGGAGTAGTAATAATCGGTCATTGAGTCAAGCATAAGGTTTGTATTATAAATATCTGTTCCATCTGAGTGATAAGAGGTGGATGCCATATGATAGCTTGGCAGACAGACAATATCACGAAATACCTGATATTTGCTTATGGCATATTCACAAAGAGTTGCCATATCCTTGCAGGACGAATAATTCTGTTGCGCCCATAGACCATGTGCATTTGAAAAGTGTGTATTTTCCATGCCGAGTTTTTCAGCTTTTTCATTCATAAGATCTGTAAATCCTGTTATGGAATCGGACACATTCAAAGCGATTATATTCGCTGCTTCACATGAGGATGGGATAAGCAGTGCCGCCAGAAGATCATAACAGCTTACTTCTTCGCCTGGTTGTATATCAGCTGTTGAAGCACCAGTATCATATAGTTCATCAAATGCTTCCGAGCCTGCTGAATAGTATGTATCTTTCAGTTTTTGTTCATCACCTTTGAATTTGTCCAGAAGCACTACAGCAGTCATTATCTTTGTTAGGGAAGCAGGCACACGCTCGTCCTCACCGTTTATGTCAGCGATAGCTTCACCGCTGTCAAGATTGACCATATAGACCGCTTCAGAGTAAAGCTCCAACGGTATCGCTTTTCCGTCATCGTCATAGCCTGATGTAGGTGTAAAATTGAATGCGTCTGCACACATCGCAGGCACAAGCAGCATTATTGCCAGCGTCATGGATAATATCCTGCTGATTTTTCGTTTTAGTTTCATTTACAGCTTCCTTTCGCACTGTATGTAAAGAGTCTTGCTCATTCAGTTTTCTCATAAAGTATATTAGCACCCTGTTTGCCCACACGTTTCACTCTTTCAAGATATGTGAGTATATTAAGCGTTACCTGTGCATATTCACGAGATATCTTTGCATTAAGGGCAAAGTCTTTAGAAGTGAACTGCTTTGGCAGGTCCTCCGGGAGGAACATATCAAAGTCGGCAGGGCAGTCGATATGTATTTCGTCAATAAGTCCCTTTGGTATCCTGTCATGGCGTGAAGATCCACGCTTTTTGTTCTTTGACCAGCCGTTAAGCAATCTTATCTCCTCGGTTTCAAGCATACAAAGGCACAAATGAAATCGGGGGTTATCAAGGGTGTATTTTATTTTGTACAGTTCGGGCATGACTTCATAGATAGTGTATTTTCTCGGCGATTTGTGCTTTTCTGACAACTCTCCTGTTTCAGTATCTATCCAACGGACATATTTGACCGCAGGGATAGGGTAGACCACTGTCACGTCACAGTAGTCAAGAAAGGCTTCAAGTTTTTTCAGCAGTTTGTTGAACTGTCTTGTTTGTACCTCGATAACACCGTTTTCGCATACGATATCAGCCACATATCCGCCAATGCGTATCTCCTGATTTTCACCATATGGCTCAAAATAGTTTTTCAAAACAGCATGAAGCGTTTTCTCACCTAGAGTTCCGATGCCGTTGCGTTCACGGCTTTTGCCTATGATTTTATCGCAAGCATCTTGAAATTTCAGCCTGTCCGTAAGATCACCTCAGTTTTTATTATATCAGATATTCACTCTCACGTCAATCACAAAAACGCATAAAAAGAGCCTGAGATCTGCTCAGGCTCTTTAATCATACCATGACCCATCAGGTTATGCTGTCCGCAGTTATCTTGTCCCACTGGTCGCAATACTTGACTTCCATTTTGTCCATTCTTTCGTTGTAAAGCTTTGAGATAGCAGGTGTATCATATGAATAGATCATATCGTCTATGTTCTGTTCTACATAATCCATATCAACCGGCAAACGCTTGATTATGAAATATCCATATGTGTCATTCTCTGTAAGTTCAGTGGAAATGTCGTTTTCTTTTAGTTTGAAAGCGTCTTTTACAAGCTCCTCAGGATATCCAGTCGTATCTTTATTGAAATAATATCCTGTTGAAGGATCTTCAAGACCGAGATCCCAGCCGTACTTCTCAATAAGCTTGTCAAAGTCTTCTCCATCCTGAGCTTTTTTCAGAACTTCCTCTGCAAGCTTCTTAGCTTTTTCCTTAGCTTTCTTTACACCGTCATCATCAAGCTTCGCATAAGCTGACTGCTTTGCGCTCGCTTTGTCTGAAAGTGACATACTGTCATAACTGTCAGCGGTACTGTCATCAAGATCTACCTGTGCATAGAAAGGGATCATAACGTGAATCTCACGGCAATACTCGCTTGTATCCTTGACTATTTTTTTAAAGTCCTCTTTTTTAGTTGCATATTTACCGTTATTCTTAAAAAGAGTATCGTTTACTTTAGTATAGATAGCGGCTGTTTCAAGCATTTTCCTGTAAAGATCTTCTGTGAGGTAAGCCGACTTAATATCATTAAGATAAGCTTCATCTGAATCATAGTTTGCTTTTGCTTTAGCTATCTGCTCATCAATTGTCTTGTTGTCATCGTCTGTAAGCTCAATTCCGTTTTCTTCTGCAAGCTCAGGTGCAACAAGTTCCTGCTTAAGTGCAGTGATAACGTCCTCCATAAGAAGCTCAAAACCACCGTCAGTTGACTTGATAGTGTCAAGGGTGGCTCCGTAAGTGGAAGTGTACTTGCTTATAGTATAATAATAGTAGTATCTGAAAGTATCAAAATCAATATCCTTGCCGTCAATGGTGCAAACGATAAAGTCCTTAGTATCAATGGACTTGCCGTCAATTGTAAGGGACGGCTCAGGTGTCTGTTTTTCAGTTGTGCTGTCAACAGCTGAAACAGAAGAATCCACTGTGGAAGATACGGTTGATGAGCTGTCGTTATTTTTGCTGCATGAAGTAAAGCTGCAAATAGCTATTGTGAGAGCTGCCGTAACAGCGGCTAATTTCTTTATCATAATAATTGTCCTTTCCTTTGAGAGAAAATCCTCTGCATAACATAAATTTAATTATATCTTATTATTGTGATGATACTGTGTGATAATTCTTAAACTTTCTGTGAATGAAATATATATTATCCAGCGTGATACAGTTGACAATCTAAGCCTGGGAGAGTATAATATAAATGACTTTAATACGAAAAGAGGTATCCCATATGGATTTTGGCAAATATATTGCTCACAGAGGTCTTCACTCAGAACTTGTTCCTGAAAATTCTCTTACCGCATTCAGGCTTGCGGTTGAAAAATGTCTTTCTATCGAGCTTGATGTACGTCTAACAAAGGATTGCCGCATTGTGGTTTTCCATGACAATGACCTTATGAGAATGTGCGGCATTGAGGGCAAGGTGTTTGATTACACATATGAACAGCTTTCTGCCTTTAAACTTAAAAACAGTGATGAAAAGATACCGCTGCTGTCTGAGGTGCTGAAAACTGTTGACGGCAAAGTGCCACTTCTTATTGAGCTTAAAGGCGGTGCGCTGTTTGGAGAGCTTGAAAGCCGACTTGACCATATGATGAAGAAATACAAAGGCGAATTTGCAGTGCAGAGCTTTAACCCGTTCTCAGTGATGTGGTTTAGGTTTCATTCACCAAAAGTCACAAGAGGTCAGCTTGTCTCAAAATACAGAAAAAACATTGACCTTGAGTATATCGAAAGATTCATCTGCGCCCAGCCATTTATATGGCGTTTTATATCAAAACCGCAGTTCATTGCAGCTGACCTTAGGTCAATAAGCCTTGAAACTGCTTTTCAGGCTGTCGATATCGATGCAGACTTGCTTACATGGACGGGAAGAGGCAAAGAGCTTATAGAAACTGCTTCACAGTTTTCAAAGACAGTTATAGCAGAGCAGTTTCCAGATGATTTTGATTTTTCTGACAATTGGGAGGAAAGCTGTGAATAAGATGCAAGACCTTCCATTGTGCGACCTTAACGAAGTCAAACGTACTGCAAAACGCACTGACAGCGATATTTCAGGCTGTAAATTTAGCGGAGAATATCTTGAAAGCGAAGATCTCTCCTGCCTGTCATTTATAAACTGTATGTTTGAAAACTGCACCTTTACCGATTGCGATTTTGAGCGTTCCTCATTCGTTGATGTGACGTTCATATCCTGCGATCTGTCAAATTCATCACTGGACTCATCCTACCTCAGCAGATGTGAGTTCCGCTCCTGCAAGCTCGTTGGCGCAGAGTTCAAGGATTGTTCCATTCAAGGTGTAACCTTTGAATCCTCAAACTGCGGATATGCCATATTTGATAAGTGCAAGCTGTCTGAAACCCAGGTGAAAAACAGTGATATGTCCTCCGCTGAGCTTGTTTCCTGCAATCTCAAAGCATTCAAGACCAGCGGCAGCAAATACCTTGGCACATCATTTTTCAGAACGGCTCTCGGCGGCGTTGATTTTTCTACCTGTCTTGTAAGTGGACTGCGCGTTTCTGATACATTCAGAGAACTCCGAAACGCTGTTTTTTCAGCCAATCAAGCTGTGGAGCTTTCAATGCTCCTTGGAATAAGAATAAAATAATTTTAGCCGCTATGACAATAAACGTCACAGCGGCTTTTTATCACTTTTTATCCTGTTCTATCAGTATTTTCACAGCGTTCACCGCACAGTGGATACCTCTTGTGGTGTCGTCGCTCACATTGTCTTCAAGGTCTGCCTTTGAACGCTCCACGTTCCATATAGCTGTTATAACAGCTCCACAGCGGACGTGTCTTGCGATACCTACTGAGAAAACTGCGGCACATTCCATTTCGGAAGTCATACAGCCACACCTTAAATATGCGTCCCAGCGGTAATTTATATCGCCGCTCACAGGCATTGAGTCAGGCTCTACTTCTCCATAAAAGCTGTCCTTGCTGTGGACAACGCCCACATGATAACGCTTGCCAAGCTTATCTTCTGACAGTTCAGCCGCAGCTTTTGCAAGGGCAGTTGTTACAGTGAAATCTGCTACAGCAGGGTAGCCCTCGGGGAGATATTCTTTTGACGTACCTTCGCCACGGACAGCCGCCGAAGCTATAACAAGGTCGCCACCGCTAACGGAAAGATCCATTCCTCCGCTTGTGCCAATACGAATAAATGTGTCTGCGCCGCACTTTACCAGTTCCTCCACTGCAATTGCCGCAGATGGTCCTCCGATACCGGTCGAGCACACAGTTACCTTTTCACCGTCAAGATAGCCTGTATAAACATTGTATTCTCTGTTTTGAGCCACCTGCTTTGCGTCATCAAGAAGTGCCGCTATTTTCGGCACTCTTCCAGGGTCGCCCGGCATAATAACATATCTGCCCACTTCATCAGGGATAGTTCTTATGTGAAATTGTCTTTCACCGTCCATAATGCTTGCCATAAAAATTCCTCCTCTCAGAATTATTCGTCGTATGGATAATTATTTTCTTCGTATAATTCATTTTCTGCAAAATTTTTTCCGGATTTCTGTTTTTTCTTTATATGTATAAGCACTATGATAAGCACTATTGCTATAGTCGCAAACAGCCCGCCTAATCCACAGAAAACAACTGTTAATATGGTATTGGTTGTATCATTTGGTGCATAAAACGTTTCAGGGTCATCAGGGTCACAGAATATCTGGATCGTTTGTCCTCTTCTGTATCTGACGTTGCTGGAATATGTATTGCTGTGAGTGGTGTAGAGCTGTCCGTCAACGTTATATGAATACACTGGTGTGTAAACTGTGCTATATGATACGTGTCCGTCATCGTCCTCATGTCGTTCATCTTTGCTGAGAATGTCTGATATTATAGCATTGACTTCAAGAGTACATCTGTTTTTGAGCTGAGTTTGGTGTATTGCAAAACCTATTCCAACTGCAAGAAATGTCACGCCAACCAACATGAAAACTAACGCTATTATTTTCATTGCTGATTTGCTGTAATGCACATGAGATCTTTTGTAATAACGCATATTTTCCCCCATTTAAGCATAAAAGCCAACACCTTAATATGGCGTTGACTTTTGTTTTATCTTACTTTTCCATTTTCATTGAAATGTCAAACGCCTTGACTGAGTGTGTGATAGCACCGATAGAAATGATATCAACGCCCGTTTCAGCTATTGCACGGATTGTTTCAGAAGTCACGTTTCCTGAAGCTTCTAAAAGTGCTTTGCCATTTGTCATTTCAACAGCCTTTGCCATATCTTCATTTGTCATATTGTCTAGCATGATTATCTCAACGCCAAGTGTAAGAGCTTCTTTGAGTTCTTCAAGGTTTCCGACTTCAACTTCTATCTTGACAGTATGCCCCATTTTTTCTCTGAGAGCGTTTACTGCGCCTGTCATGCTGCCATATGCGTCAAGGTGAGTGTCTTTTAGCATTGCGCAATCTGAAAGATTGTATCTGTGGTTTTTTCCACCGCCTACTGTAACTGCATATTTCTGCAAAACTCTAAGACCTGGGAGCGTTTTTCTTGTATCCGCAACAGACGCATTTGTACCCTTTACAAGCTCTACGCATCTGTTTGTTGCAGTTGCAACGCCTGACATATGCTGAACGATGTTCAGTGCCGTTCTTTCGCCTTTGAGCAAGGCTCTTGTTGAGCCTGTTATTCTTGCGATAATGTCGCCTTTCTTGACCTTTTCACCGTCATGGATAAATATCTCACATTTAACATTGCTGTCAAGAAGCTGAAAAACTCTCATTGCAACATCAATTCCACAAAGAACGCCTTCGTCCTTTGAAACATACTTTGCTGTTGAAACTGAATTTTCGTCAACAAGATAATCCGTTGTAACGTCTATATAGTTGATATCCTCCAGCAGAGCTGTTTTAATGATATCGTCGATCTGAAACTGCATTAATCTCATTTGTTTTCCTCCATTTTTTCTTTGGATTTGAGCTTTTCGATAGCGTCCTTTAATACGATATAAGCGACAGTTGTAAGAGACCTTGCTTCAACATAATCTCTGTCTATTTTGAAATTACCGTCACAAAGGAAATTTTTTAGCTTTGTTACTTCTTCAAGATCAGGCGGCAAAGCCTCCTTATCAGGGATAACGAAATATGCACGCTGCATTATATCTCTTATCTCTGTTCTTATGCCCTGAGGAATGTGCGGGGCTTCATTGTCTATCTTGAAATCGTATGTTTCAAGGTCACCACTGTCAGATTTTATCTTCTCATTGATGTCAGCCGCAGCACGTCTTGAAAATACCAAAGCTTCAAGTAGGGAATTGCTTGCAAGTCTGTTATTGCCGTGAACACCTGTATGTGAACATTCGCCGCAAGCATAGAGCCTGTCAATGTTAGTTCTTGCATATGTATCAACATTTATGCCGCCCATAAGGTAATGATGACAAGGGAAAATAGGTATCATATCCTTGGTCATGTCATAACCTGCTTCGAGAAGCTTTTCATTTATCATAGGAAATCTGTTTCTGACAAACTCAGGGTCTTTGTGAGTGATATCAAGATAGAATTTGTCAGAGCCTGTTTTCTTGGCTTCAGCCATGATTGCATGAGAAACAACATCTCTTGGCGCAAGCTCCAGACGGTCGTCATAATTTTGCATAAATCTTTCGCCGTTGCAGTTTTTAAGATAAGCTCCCTCGCCTCTGACAGATTCAGATATAAGGAAAGTTTCACGAGTGTGCTTGTTGTTAAAGCCTGTTGGGTGGAACTGGATATAGCTGAGGTTTTTTATCTCTGCTCCAAGCTCATGAGCGATAGTTATGCCGTCGCCTGTTGCGATAGCGGAGTTTGTAGTGTATTCGTAAACTCTGCCTATTCCACCAGTTGCAAAAATGGCGTATCTGCAATTATATGTCGTATATTCGTTGTCATTAGTCAGTACAAGAATGGAAAAACCTGTTTCGGTTTTCTTTGCGTTGCACATAACGACATTTTCGAGTATTTCAACATTATCTAGCTGTTGAACATTTCTTAGTAGAGTTGTTTCGATCTCCAGACCTGTGGTATCGGCATGATGAAAAATCCTGTTCATACCGTGTCCACCTTCGAGAGTGCGGTGATAAGATCCATCAGGACACTTATCAAAGTCAGCACCAAGCTCTATGAGTTTTCCAATGTCAATATAGGCTTCGTCAACAAGGACCTGAGTGGACTCAGGATCATTTTCAAATCCACCTGCTACAAATGTATCATGTTTGTGATATTCAGGCGAGTCCTTTGGATTGTCATAAACGCCTGCAATTCCACCCTGCGCAAGGGAAGAGTTACACAAGGTCAGCTCTCTTTTGGAAAGCACAAGTACATTTAAATCACGGGAAAGGTTAAGTGCTGCATATAGACCTGCCGCACCGCAGCCAGCGATAATAACGTCATAATTTTTGTTGTTCATATTTGTAACCTCTTTGTATGGCGGAGTGTCGCCAAGTGTTATGTAAAAATCACATCAGATATTGCTCTGAAATAATTTATACTTATTTCATTATACCATATATTTTTTCATTTTTCAACTGTTATTTGAATATATAATACACATACCTTACATTATTATTTTAAGTGCAAATTAACAAAAAAATGACTGCCTGCTCCCTAAAGGGAACAAGCAGTCGGAGGTTTATTATAGATCAACTAATAATCAAATATTAGTCACTCTGCAAATTGCTTTGTCAGCAAAGATTATTTGCCGTAGTAAGCCTTGAGGTACATTTCCTTCAGCTCGCTCATCAGTGGGTATCTTGGGTTAGCACCTGTGCACTGGTCATCAAATGCGTCCTCAACCATGTTGTCGAGAGTGTCAAGGAAGTGCTTCTCGTCTACGCCGTAATCAGCGATAGTCTTCTTGATACCAACTCTTTCCTTGAGAGCCTCGATAGCGTCGATGAACTTGTTGAGTGTATCCTCATCGTTCTTACCAACGATACCAAGTGAATGTGCACACTCGCAGTATCTCTCAAGAGTATGTGGATACTGATACTGTGAGAAAGTACCCATCTTTCTAGGTGTTGGGTCAGCGTTGTATCTCATTACCATTGTGATAAGGAGAGCGTTAGCAACGCCGTGTGGCAGGTGATGATAAGCACCAAGCTTATGAGCCATTGAGTGGCAAACACCGAGGAATGCGTTAGCAAATGCCATACCAGCCATTGTAGATGCTGTAGCCATTTCCTCACGAGCCTTAACGTCTGTCTGACCGTTGTCATATGCACCTGGCAGATACTTGAAAATGAGCTTCATAGCTCTCAGTGCAAGACCGTCAGTGTAATCTGTAGCCATTACAGATGCATAAGCCTCAAGAGCGTGTGTCAGAGCGTCGATACCTGATGCAGAAGTCAGACCTCTTGGAGCAGACATCATCATATCTGTATCAACGATAGCCATGTTAGGCATGAGCTGGTAGTCAGCCAGAGGATACTTAGTACCTGTCTTTTCATCAGTGATAACTGCGAAAGGTGTTACCTCAGAACCTGTACCAGAAGATGTTGGGATAGCAATGAAGTATGCCTTCTCACCCATCTTAGGGAATGTGTAAACTCTCTTACGGATATCGATATATCTCATAGCCATATCGAAAAAGTCAGCGTCTGGATGCTCGTAAAGAACCCACATGATCTTACCAGCGTCCATTGCAGAACCACCGCCGATAGCGATAATTGTGTCAGGCTCGAAAGCTCTCAACTGAGCAACACCCTCAAGTGCGCAAGCAAGTGTTGGGTCTGGAGCAACATCGAAGAATGTTTCGTGGAGAATACCCATTTCATCGAGTTTATCTGTGATAGCCTTTGTATAACCATTCTTATAAAGGAACTGGTCTGTTACGATGAATGCCTTTTTCTTGCCCATAACAGTCTTCAACTCGTCAAGAGCAACAGGGAGACAACCCTTCTTGAAGTATACCTTTTCAGGTGCTCTGAACCAAAGCATATTCTCTCTCCTCTCAACGACTGTCTTAATGTTCAGCAGGTGCTTAACGCCAACGTTCTCAGAAACTGAGTTGCCGCCCCATGAGCCGCAGCCGAGTGTGAGGGAAGGAGCAAAGTCAAAGTTGTAGAGGTCACCGATACCGCCAAGTGAAGAAGGTGTGTTTACGATAAGACGGCAAGTCTTCATTCTTGCAGCGAACTTATTGAGCTTTTCTCTCTCGTTTATGTTATCTACCCAAAGAACTGAAGTATGACCAAGACCACCGTTGTTTACGAGAAGTGCCTCTGCGATGTCAAGAGCGTCGTCAAAGTTCTTTGACTTGTACATACCAAGGATAGTTGTGAGCTTTTCGTGACCGAAAGCCTCTTCAGGAGCTGTGCTTGTAGCCTCGCCGATGAGTACCTTTGTATCCTCTGGAACTTCAAAGCCAGCCATTTTAGCGATAGTTACAGGACGCTGACCAACGATCTTAGCATTAAGAGCACCGTTGATGAGCATTGTCTTTCTTATCTTGTCAGCCTCTTCATCGTTGAGGAAGTAGCAACCTCTCTTGATGAATTCCTTCTTAACATCGTTGTAAACTGTCTTATCAGCGATAACTGTCTGCTCTGTAGCACAAATCATACCGTTATCAAATGTCTTAGAATGAATGATAGAGTTTACAGCGTTTACGATATCAGCAGAAGAATCGATGATAGCGGATGCGTTACCGGCACCAACACCGAGAGCTGGTGTACCAGATGAGTAAGCAGCCTTTACCATTCCAGGACCGCCTGTAGCGAGGATTGTGTCAGACTCTCTCATGATCATGTTTGTGAGTTCAAGAGAAGGAACATCGATCCAACCGATGATACCCTTTGGAGCACCTGCTGCAACAGCTGCATCATAAACGATTTTAGCAGCAGCGATAGTTGACTTCTTTGCTCTTGGGTGTGGTGAGATTATGATACCATTTCTTGTCTTAAGACAGATAAGTGTCTTGAATATAGCAGTAGAAGTTGGGTTTGTTGTTGGGATAACAGCAGCGATAAGACCGATAGGCTCGTAAATTCTCATTGTGCCGTAAGCCTTGTTTTCCTCAAAAACACCACAAGTCTGAACATTCTTGTACTTATTGTAGATGTGCTCAGCAGCATAGTTGTTCTTGATAACCTTGTCTTCAACGATACCCATGCCTGTTTCCTCAACAGCCATCTTTGCAAGTGGGATTCTTGCCTTGTTAGCAGCGATAGCAGCAGCCTTGAAAATCTTATCTACCTGCTCCTGTGTGTAGGTAGCGAAGATAGCCTGTGCAGCTCTTACTTCAGCGATCTTAGCAGTCAAAGCTTCCTCTGTATCGACGATGCCGACTGTTTTAGCTTCACTCTTTGCCATAAAATAAACCTCCAATAAATTAATTATTGTTTTTTACTCTTGATAACCCCCGCTCGGGTTTTATCTTAGTTATATTATATACGATTGTTATTTTTTTGTCAATCTTATAAAGTCACAGCTTTTTTGATATTTTACGTCGTTTTATTATGCAATATACATAAATATTGAACATTGTTTTATGATAGATTAACAATTCATGACCGTCATATTGCACAATAAAAATCAGATTGATAAAAATTTATCATATATGCCGCCTGAAAGAAGATTAATAAACATAAGATAAAATCTAAACAAAAATAAAACAGTTGTGAAAATAACGAAAAAGTGCTTGACATTTAGAAAATATGTAGTATAATATAGACATAACAGAGATACATAGAAAGCGCTGAGATGTAAAGGTAATTTTACACAATAAGGCTGTTGAAAAATCGATGTATACTCTGAAACTCGACTTAATACCATATTTTAAAATAAAAGGAGATATGACTTATGAAACTTGATAACTTTGTAGCATCCAGCGACATCTATGATGTTTATGAATCTGATGGAATGGCAGTCAGGATCTATAAGAAGCCTGAATACAAGGAAAAGTGTCTGTATGCGGCTCTTACACACGCAAGAGTTGAAACAACACTTGGCAATTCCTTTATAAAGATGCCTGTTCTTCACGAGGTTTCCGTTATTGACGGCAAATGGGCTATTACAATGGACTTTATAAAAGGTAAGACTCTTCAGCAGCTTATGGACGAAAATCCAGACAAGAAAGACACATATCTTAACCAGTTTATCGACATTCAGTGCGAGATACACGCTCAGTATATGCCACTTCTTTCAAAGCTGAAAGATAAGATGGCAAGACAGATCAAGACTCTTGGTCAGATCGATGAGATAAAGAAGTATGAGCTTCTCACAAGACTTGATTCAATGCCAAAGCACATCAAGCTTTGCCATGGTAACTTTGAGCCAAAGAACGTTATCATTAATGACGAAGGTACTTATGTTATCAATTGGGGTTCTGCTAGACAAGGCAATGCTTCTGCTGACGTTGCAAGAACATACCTGCTGTTCTGCCTTAACAATCCTGATCTTGCTGAGGCTTATCTTGATAAGTATTGCGTAAAGAGCGGAACATCTAAGCAGTATGTACAGGCTTGGTTGCCGATCGTTGCAGCAGCACAGCTCATTAAGGGCAAACCAGAGGAGAAGGATCTGCTCATGAAGTGGATCGACGTTGTAGATTACGATTAGTCTTTTCGTCAGGTTGTAACAAATTTGTAACCTCTTATTGTGCAAATAGCTAAAAAATGATTTATCCCGATTATGAGTTTCGTCATAATCGGGATATTTTGTTACAATTCTTTATAATCTCTTTACAGAGTAATTTTCATGTGATATAATGTGAAACTGTTGAAATATGACATAATGATTTAGGACTACAGAGGTTATTCGGAGGATCAATATGAAAAAGCTAATGATAGCTGTTGCTATAGTTTGCACTATGTTTGCTTTCCCGGCTTGTGGAAAAAATGCCGATAATAAAACAGAAAATAATGTTAATCTTACAAATAATGACGTAACGACAGCTCAGACAGAGGTTACTGATGAAGTGCCAGACGAAACTACTTCACTCCCTGACAGAAGCACTCTTGAAAAGATACCAGATGAGGCTGTTGATTCGTTTAATCAGGTCGTAGATGTCTGCAAGGAGATATACCCTTTGGCTGAAAAAACAAAAAGGCTTTATGGCTATACAGGCACTAAGACTGTGAACAAAAAGAATTGTTACATTTTTGTTATATATGATAAAAATGATGATGTGTTGACAAAGGTGGCAACTGTCGCTGCCGAGGTCGCATCAGATAAGCTTTACGTTCTCGATGATGAAACAGGAAGTGCTGAAAAAATCAATACCGAGGATGTTAAAACTCAATCTACAGAGTCATGGGCAGATCAAGTAACTGAGTCTTTTGCTGAATACTATCAGAGCAAAGAGGTTAACGACCATCTTGCTGCAGTTGTTGAAACAGCCGCGGTTAAAACAGTTCGCTAATACTTTATATAAAAGGGGCTGTAAAAAAACGCGCAATAAAAAAAGACTGCAACCACCCTTAAAAGGGTAGGAAAGCAGTCTTTTTTGTGGTA